>SVCR01000021.1 GCA_015058265.1 Clostridiales bacterium | reverse complement strand
TCATGGAATTGAGCAGATTTTCTACCCTTCTCGCACAGTTCACGCATTCCATTCCTTCTATAGAGAGCATATATCTGTACGGATAGTGAGATTCATCGGTATCCTCGACTTTAACTATGGTCTTCACCTCAGGCGTACCGCAGCATGATGATTTTGATTTGCCGCGCGCTTTCTGTACTGTGCTGTATAACGCGAACACGATAAGCAGTGCTCCGCAGATAATTATTAATGTAGCCATTTGTATCCTTCTTTCCGCATTTAATATAGTTAGTATGAGCTAACCATCAGAATCATATACCTTCCTTTGCATTATTTCAAGTGGTACGGTGCAGCTGATTTGCTATCGGATATCTAAAAATTGTATCATGGTCATAGGATGATCACCCATGATCTGCCGGGCAACTCCCGGACAAGCAATGGAGAATATAACGTGGATTATGAATGCATTATTATAGGCGGCGGGGCATCAGGTCTGATGCTGGCTGCAGCTCTTGATCTGAATGATTTCGGCCGTGGACTGATCCTTGAAAAGACTTCACATCCGGGTACAAAGCTGCTGATGAGCGGCGGCGGCCACTGTAACATCACACATGGCGGTATGCCCAGGGACTTCGTGCAGGCTTACGGTGCATCCGGAAAAGCTCTCAGGAAATGCCTCTACAGATTCAGCAACAGGCATCTGATATCCCGGTTTGCGGAGGAAGGCCTGACGCTTGCAGATGAAGCCGGCCGAACGATCGATCCCGAGGATCTGGATGCTCTGTCTGTGTCCGGACGCATATTCCCTGCTTCCGGAAAATCCGCTGATGTTCTCGATCTTCTCATCAGAAAGTCATCTGAAAATGGCTGGGGCCTTCGCACTGATGAAGGCGTGAGCAGGTTGGAATTTGGAGACAGCAAGGATCTTACTGTCACAACAGGAAGATCTCATCAATATACATCAAGGAACATAGTCATAGCCACGGGCGGGGTCACATTACCTGAAACAGGATCCGACGGCTCTATGTTCGGCATTCTTGAAAGTCTCGGAATAAGCATCGTTCATCCGGTGCCCGCACTTGCGCCTGTTTATGTGCACGACTATCCGTACTCTGAATTGAGCGGCATATCGGTTCCTGATGTCACTGTCAGCATCAGAGGCGCGAACAACGCTCCTCCTGTGCGGATGACAGGCGACATGCTGTTTACTCACCGTGGTTTTTCCGGCCCGGTCATCCTCAATATCTCAAGATATGCTTCCGCGGGCTCAGAGCTGAGTATCGACTACAGCTGCGAACTCGATGACCTGCCGGGTAGACTCAGGCGAGCTCTGCAGGATCGCTCGCGTGGTCGTTCGGGCGACATAAAGACGAGCAGGCTGACTTCTCTTCTGAAGGACGACCGTTTCACGATCTCCGGGGTCGGCAGGAACGGTATGGTGACAGCCGGCGGTATCTCGCTCGATGAAATAGATACCAAAACAATGATGATCCGGAAGCTGTCAGGCTTTGACTCCGCTGACGGGAGCTGCAATGCCGATCCCGGATGCAGGGTATATGCTGTCGGAGAAGCTGTAGATATTGACGGAATGACAGGAGGATACAATCTCCAGATGTGCTGGTCTACAGCATACACTGCCGCAGAGAGCATAGGCAAAGAGCTGATGATCAGTCATCAGATCCCTCGCTGATGTACCGCGCCTGATACTCAATGCAACTCAGACGAAGTAAATAGTAAATACAAAACAAAAAACAGACCGGGCGCCCAGTCTGTTTTGCTTTATGCTGAAATGAATATATCTAATAATTATGCGGAATATATCCTACAGTGTAAGGTCTCCGTCTTTGACCCATCCGAGCTTGCGACATCCTGCATTGATCAGCGGAGCCAGGATAGCCGGTAATACGAAGCTGATCAAAATCAGTCCGAGCCAGTCCATCCCGGTGATGGAAGCTTTGGCCCCGGATGCCACGTCAGCGACCCATCCGGAGTATACTCCTATCTGTCCTACGAGTCCGCAAGTCCCCATCCCGCTCGATACAGGAGCGCCATTCATCTGCAGTTTGAAAATGCATGTTGCGATCGGCCCTGTTATTGCCGAAGCAAGTGTCGGAGCTATCCATATCCTAGGGTTCTTAACGATATTTCCCATCTGGAGCATGGATGTTCCGATGCCCTGCGATACAAGTCCGCCCCATCTGTTTTCCTTGAAGGACATCACGGCAAAGCCTACCATCTGAGCGCAGCATCCCGCCACTGCGGCGCCGCCCGCAAGTCCGGTGAGATTGAGAGCCGCGCAAATAGCAGCTGATGAGATAGGCAGAGTCAGAGCAATTCCTACTATCACGGATACGAGTATCCCCATCATGAACGGTCTCAGTTCGGTCGCCCACATGATGAGGCTCCCGACCTTCATCGCTGCGGCACCAAGACCCGGAGCCCACCAGGCTGCAAGACCCACTCCGATGCCTATAGTCACGAGCGGGGTCACGAGGATGTCTACTTTGGTCTCGCCCTGAACAGCTTTACCGAACTCAGCAGCTATGACTGCAATTATGAGGACCGCCAGAGGGCCGCCGGCACCGCCGAGCCCGTTCGCTGCAAATCCGACTGTAGCCAATGAGAACAGAACGAGAGGCGGACACTTGAGAGCATATCCGATAGCAATGGCCATTGCCGGGCCGGTCATGGCAACTGCCAGGCCGCCTATTGTGTAAGGTATCTCTGCTTCACCGGATTTCATGATCCATACAGGATCAGTGAGGAATCCTATGTGGAACTGTGTACCTATAGTGTTTATGATCGTTCCTATGAGCAAAGAACAGAAGAGTCCCTGTGCCATCGCGGAAAGAGCATCTATTCCGTATCTCTTTGCGCTGATCTCGATATTCTTGCGCTCGAGGAATGATTTTAACGAATTATCAGATTTCTTTGTCATTTTTGGCTACTTCCTTTATAATAGTAAAAGCTGTGGGCTGAACAGCCCTAGCAAAAAGAAAAACACATACTTCGCTGATTATAACACAGATTTCCTGAAAGGGGTACTTTATGAGCCAATCGGCACCTAAAAAAAAGAAAAGAAAAAGCGGCGTCAGCAAGGGCCTTCTTACACTTATTATCGTACTGGCTATCCTGGTAGCAGGCGGCGGTTATTATACTCTGGGGCTGATGCCTGTCGAGCCGGGTAACGAAGAATCAGTCCCTGTCTCTATTCCTAACGGCACGGGAGCTTCAGCGATCGTACAATTGCTTGATGAAGCCGGGCTTGTCAGGAACCTTACATGCGCCAAGATCAACGCCAAGATAGGCGGATATGACACCCTTCAGGCAAACAACTACATTTTCACCAAAGACATGTCTTTCAAGGAAATAATGAAAGTCATAAACGAAGGCACCTTCGAATACGTTTCGAAAGAGTCAGTTGAGGTAAAGGACGGAGCAAGACTCGAGCAGGTCGCTGCCGGTCTTGCGGAACAGATGCCGTATTCTGCTGAAGAATTCATTGAAAAATGGTCTGACAGGGATTACCTTAACACTCTCATTGATAAATACTGGTTCCTTACAGATGACATTCTCGACAGTGATGTCATGTATCCGCTGGAGGGATATCTGTACGCAGATACATATTTCATCACAGACTCAGGTGCTACTATCGAGAGCATCACCGAAATGTGTCTCGACAGGATGGATACCGAGCTCACTGCACGTAAAGATCAGATAGAAGCATCCGGATTCACAGTCAACGAATTCCTGACTCTTACTTCGATCGTTACCAAAGAAGCCAGATCAGGAGATCAGCCTCAGGTAGCGGGTGTATTCATGAACCGTCTCGATCAGGGGATGTCCCTCGGCAGTGACGTAACAGTCTGCTACATCTTCCAGGAAGACAGGGTCGAGCTCAAGCAAAGTCAGCTGGACAGCGACAACCCGTATAACACCAGAAAATTCGCGGGACTGCCTCCGGGGCCGATATGCCAGGTAGTAAGTGATGCGATGGATGCAGTACTGAACTACACTAAATCCGATGACCTGTTCTTCTTCGCAGACGGCGATGGCGTAGTCCACTACTTCAAGACCCAGGGAGACTTCGAGCAAGGCATTGAAGATATCGGCCTTCTCAAAGATGATGAGTGATCATCAGGTCACTCCGATAAGACTTCGCACTACTTGAAAATACATATCAGGATATACAAAATACTGCCGGGCAGCAATGCCCGGCAGTTCTTCTTTATGATCATTCAACCAGAAGCAAAGCTCCTGATAGTGTCTGCTATTTATTTACCATCACACTGTCCTTGAAGAGCGGGAGGAATATATAGCCTCGCTCTTCAAGCTTCTCAATGATATCCGGCATCGCCTTCAGGGTCTTTCCGCTCCACTCATGGAAAAGCACGACCATTATCTTCTGTTCGCCTGCCGCGTCAAGTACATTTTGCTTGATCTTCTTCACTGTGATGTTGTTATCGCCCCAGCTGTCTCCCGAATCAACAGTCCAGTCGATCCAGCCATAACCGGCCTTCCGCATCGACTCCTCTATTGCTTCCAGCTCAGAACCGGCCATCGATATCCCGCCCGGAAGCCTTACGATATCAGGCTCATATCCGCCTGTAGCCTCTTTAGTGAATTCCGTCTGCTCATTTACCGATTCCATAAATGCGTCAGCGCTGGAATACACACCGCCCGAACTGTAATTATGGCTGTATGTATGGTTGCCGATGGTATGACCGTATTTCAGATATTCAGGATACATCGATCTCGCGGACAGCTCTCCCTTATCAGGGAGCTTATCCCCGTTAGCAGTCGTAAGGAAGAAGGTCGCTTTGACATCATATTTTCTGAACAGCTTGAGAAACTCATTGCCCCTGTTATACGGACCGTCATCAACAGTAATATAGCAGATACGCTTGGCGCTCTTGCCGTCCTGTATATCTTTCTCGAGTGAAGCCGCAAGCTTAAAAACGTCTTTCTGCAGATCTTCAGTTTCCTTCGCCATCGTCTGCATTTCCTCAAGACGGGCTGTAAGTTCCGAATTGCTGGTCTGAGCCGCCTCAAGCTCTCCGGCAGCTGTCTTATACAGGCTTCGCTGCTCCCGGTATGAGGACACAGTCTTTCCATATTGAGGGATCACAAACAGGGCAGCTATCACAGCGATCGCCATAAGAGCCGCAAACACTGCCACGACCCTGCCGCTGATCTTTATTCTGTGAGTCTGTTTCTTAGTCTCTCCCATGATTCCTTGTTATCCTTTACCTGATCATATTCACCGATCTCAGCCGCTTCTTCTTTCAACTTATTGTTCTCGATCTGCAGCTGTGCAGTCTCAGCCTTGGCAGCTGCTGTCTTCTCAGGAAGTCTGCCTGCGCTGATCTTCATCATGACAAAGCTCAGCTCGAAAACAACGAGCAGAATGAACACCGCCACTATCGCCAGAAGTCTCTTTCGCTTGCTGTCGTCCAGGACATACACCTTGGATTTTCTGACTGCAGGCTGTTCCGCCGGAGCGTCTCCAAGTTCGGTTCCGAATCCGCTGTACACCCTCGTCTGCCTCAGCTCCGGTGATATCTCAGCTATACGCGTCCTTCTGTCATCGATCCTGATGGCCTCTTTGCCCTCTTCGATCTGCTCATCAGTAATGAAACCGGAATAAGGCTTGCGCTGCTTTTCAACCAGCCTGGTCTTTCCGATCTGCTCATGCTGATCCCTGTCTTCTATCCAGGTGTGTCTCTCAGTTATTCTGTTATCTTTACCTGTGTTCTTGTCCATTTACGAATTAGCCTTGTTCTGATCTGATCGGTCATACTGTCCGAGAATGACCGGCAATTATTGGACCGTTGCAAGAAGGCTGTTGGTACTGACGGTCAAAGCGACAGAGCTCATTGTCATCGCCGCGAATCGTGAGCGCATCATGCTGTCCAGAATAGCGCTTTCCGCGATATGATCCGCTCCGGATTCTCCGAGGTAGGCATCCAGCACCAGCATCGCAGCGAATAAATGCCTTCTCTCTGATCCGGATCCAAATATACCGAATCCCTTCTGCGCCCTCAGGAACTCGTCAGCATCAGCAACAGCCTCAGCGATCTGCGCATTAGTTGCGTCCAGTCTTGTAAGGACTCCGAGCGCCGGAAGTACCTCTCCGCAGCAGTGGATACCCTTCTGTTCCAGCAAACCGCAGATCTCTTCGAATCTGGCACACTTAAGCGATGTTTCAGCCTTATCCAGTGCCAGCATCACACACAGAGTTTCGAACGCAATGGTTTTTCCGTATTTCCCTTCAAGGATATCTCTGCATGCCTCGGCATCAGCTTTAAGCTTCTCCGCATCGGTGCAGCCGGAACATGCAGCAGCCGCAGCTGCTATATAACCTGATCTTTCCGAATACCACCTGTCATCGCCGTAAACCGTGGTGTATATCTCTCCCGCGAGATCAGTCAAAGGGAGGAGCTCCTCCTTATCACTGATCATTGAGCTCATGATCAGTGCTGCGAGGTAGCATCTTTCATCCCATCTGCCCATACCTATTCTTATAAGGTTATAAGCGCGATTAACATCAGCTATATAATTCTCCGGGTCATTGCTGACAGCCATGCTGCACAGCGCTGCCATCTTCAGATTACCGCGAAGCGGCGAGAACAGGCCTTCCCGATTCCTCAGTATCTCCTCGCATTTTCTGAGTTCCTCTTCGTCAGCCTTATATCCTACCGAAGTGAGGATCAGACTGCCGAGCAGCAGCATGACCTCGCCTTCCCATCTAAATGTATCTCTCAGTGAATCTCTGTTCTCGATGAACAATTCACACGTCCTGTGAAGTACTGCATTCATACCGCTTTCCTCCTCCGGTCTATCTTCTTCAACAGTGCAATGCTCCCCTTCATATCTGAGTGTCATGGATATCCTGCGCTTACCGCCCAGGATCCGCTTAAGAAACTCTTTGTCACCTTCCCACATCGGGAGATCCATCAGCGATTCTCTGTCGATCCATTTCAGCTCACCTTCATCACATTCAGGCAGCTCATACTCTCCTGTCTGAATGAACTTTTCAAGAGCTGACGGGTCCGCAGGCTCGAAGTCATCTGATGTATACAGATACATATCTTCGTCTTCATAAGTATCCGAGCGGAACTGTATCACACCGCAGAACCATGCTGATCGCAGATTCAGCCCGGTCTCCTCACGGACCTCTCTGATATTGCATTCATCAGGAGTCTCTCCGTATTCGATCCGCCCTCCTATCCCGAGCCACTTGCCCTCATTAGGATCATCAGGCTTACGATTGCGGTACAGCATCAGATAACGATCACCGCTGTTGATATAGCACAATGTAGTTCTCTTAATTTCCGGCATAAAATAGAATATATAGTGGTTCAAGGTATCAACGAATTCATATATATTGTACCACTCATGAGGCAGAATATGACAATCTATTTTGATATGATCTGTGTATATTTTCTTTGTTTTTCTGTTTATTTTCGAATGCCCATTCGCACCTGAATATATGCGCCGCATTAAAAAAGATGCCCCCGTCAGGAGCATCCCTATTTACATGATCAAGAGCAAAGCCTGTGATCTGCCATCATATCGTCAGATCGTCTGACGGCCATATGAATTCTGCTCTTCCGGCTTCGCCGCCATCGATCAGGAGATTCTGGCCGGTCATGAACCTGTTATTGACAGCAACAAAGTAGATCCATTCTGCGATCTCCTCAGGCTCAGCCCATCTCTTCAGAGGCGTAAGATCCATTATAGCATTCCACATTTTTTCATCTTCGATGACGCATCTGTTGAGCTCGGTCATCACTCCGCCCGGGTCGATGCTGTTACATACTGCACGCGGAGCCAGTCTCAAAGCGAGGTTTCTGGTATAAGTGATAACGCCGCCCTTGCTCGCAGCATATTCAGGAAACTCGGCTCCGGTGTGAGCGCTGGCGGACCCGATATTTACGACAGCTCTTATCCTCTCATTCCCTATTGCATATCTTTCTGATATGCCGATCATTCCTTTGAGATTGACATCTATGTCTCTTCCGCTGTTCTGAACGCCTGCGTTATTGATCAGTATTTCAGGTAGATAATCCTCGGGAACAGCTCTTTCCACCTGGTCCATATCGGTGATATCCGCTACACAATGAACATAGCGGTCAGAGTCTATCACGGATGGAAGAAGATCTATCCCTGTGACCTCATGGCCTCTGTCGATGAAATACTGAGCTGCAGCTTTGCCTATGCCCGATGATGTTCCGGTTATCAATACCTGCATTTACGCCCTCGCTGCGCCTGATAAGTATTCGATATACTGCTGGCCGACACGATCCTCTTCCCATTTGCAGCTGATATTATATCCCGCCGGGCTGAAGATAACTTCGCACAGCAGCTCCATCGCAGCACCCGTAAGTGAGCAGAAGAACACCTGCACGGCTGTCCAGCCGAAGAAATGATAAGAAACAATAAGAGCGAATACCAGATTGTCTATGAACTGTGCTATTCCCGTAGAGACGAAAGATCTGACAGCAAAGGCTCTGTATCCGGTAGATTTCAGCTTCTTTGCAACAGAATAATTGATAAGTGAATTGACTATCGCCGAGCTCAGCATAGCTATGCTGCTGCCCAGAACGACATACCATGTCCCTCCGAAGGTCGTATTCAGCGCATCGTTTACTTCTGTCAGTCCTGTTGAGTAATACTCTCCCCACATTCCGGGAGTAAGAGAAAGGATCTTGAAGATCAAAGTCGCACACAGGTTGATACCCAGTGCAAGAACAGATATCTTGGCCGCTGCTTTAGGGCCAAAACGCTTGCAGATCATGTCCATGCAGAGGAAACTTATCCAGCTCAGCGGGAATCCGCAGTCAAGCGCCAGATACTTCCAGCTGACAAGTTCCTTATTCGCAAGAAGATTCATCATAATAACGCTTACGATGAACAGTGAAACTACGAGAGCCGGAACGTTACGCAGGAGAACCCGGTAATCGTCGATCTCTCTTCTGATAATTGCCATATTAAATATCTCCTTTGGTTTTAATATTTTAGAAGCAGGATATCGGACCCGAACTGCTTCAGACGCTAAGCGCCCGACGGTGATTATACGCTTAAAACCCCTGTGAAATCAATCCTCTTTTTCAAATGGCAGTTTTCAAGGACAAAGCAAAAGTTGAACAATTACACCTTAAGCTTGAAATAATCGTGAATTTGTGCAAAAATTGGGTTGCTACACACAATTTATTAGTCCAAAACAACGATTTTATCGATTATGAGGTGAAATTGTTCAACTTTTATTTAATTTTAACAGTGAAAATGACCTCAGTCAACAAAATTCGTTGAAATATTTCTCCAAACTGTACTTAAGGAGCGATATTATGAATTTTCTGGAGAAAATTTTCGCATATTGCAGACTATACAATATCAGGAAGGGGACCTTTGAAAGGCTCTCCGGATTGTCTAAGGGCCACATCAGCAAATGGACCGGCGGCATCAAACCCGGGATGGACAGTCTGATGAAGGTCGCTGCCTTCATGGGAATAACGATCGATGAGCTGCTTGATGAGAACATCGATTATACAGGACCAACAGTTGTTCTTGATGATGTGACATCCGGCAGGGCAGTCGACAAAGACCATACTTCCGAAAACATGCCGCACTATTCAGGGAATCTGTCATATTCTGCCGGAGATCAATATGCTCACAGGCACAGTGAAGTTCTTGAATGGGAGCAGCTGTCTGAGCTGCCTGCACGATCGTCCGGTATCGTATATGCCAGGATCGATGATATAGGCATGTATCCGCTGATATTCCCCGGCGATATAGCCTGCATCATGTTCGGAGACAGTATCAGATCAGGTGATATAGTCGTTGCCCGCGATAGTTCAGGAAGGATGCTGTGCAGAATGATCGTCTTTGATGACGACGGTTATGTCCTGCAGCCGTACGACCCTGAATTCAGAGCTGAACACATCAGCAGCACTTCAGCCTCATCTCAAATAGAGATCATCGGCATCGTAAGAGATATAACCAGATCATTCGCAGACCTGTCACTGCTCAAATAAAACATCCTCGTGTTCCGCTTCCGGGATCACGGGGATGTCTTCTTTAGTTCATTATGTCGACTGAGCGGATGATCCGCAGCCGCTCCTTATCTGCAGAGATCAGTCCTCAACTCTGATGCTTGCGATCTTCTGATCCACAAGCGGCTTATCTCTCATATTTCTCCTGCTCATAACGATCTTATCTGCAACTTCCATGCCTTCGGTCACTCTCCCGAATGACGCATACTGTCCGTCCAGATGCGGAGATGTAGTTGTCATGATGAAGAACTGCGATCCGCCGGAATTAGGATCCATTGCTCTCGCCATGGACAGAACTCCTCTTTCATGCTTGAGATCATTCTTGAATCCGTTAGCTGTGAATTCCCCCGGAATAGTATAGCCCGGGCCTCCCATTCCGGTCCCGTCCGGGCAGCCGCCCTGGATCATGAATCCCGGAATCACTCTGTGGAAAATCAATCCGTCATAGAATTCGGAATTCGCGAGCTTTGTAAAGTTTTCAACGGTTTTAGGTGCGATATCTTCATAGAGCTCACCCTTCATGATTCCGCCGTCTTCCATTGTGATAGTAAATTTCTTCATGTTAATAATACCTCCCGGTTATTTTGATCTGATAATATCAGAATAATGGCTGTTTTTCATATTTGCTGATCTTTTCCCTTGTATACAGCAGCACCTTGTCGCCCTCATGCAGGACAAGACTGCCGTCAGGGATCAGCATCCTCCCGTTTCTGTTTATGAGTATAACGAATGTCTGCCTTGAGATATCAAGATCCATTATCCTCATACCGTTCCATGGGTGGTTGCGGCGCAGCTGCAGTTCCTTCATGTCCTCGAGCAGACCATCAGTTGCTGCTTCCGCGCATATTATCAGCTTATCGCTCGCATCTATAGTCACATCTCCCCTCGGGATGATGGTCTCTTTTCCTCTCATTATGGCCGCTATTATACTTGTATGCGGCATTCCTATGTCTTTGATCTTCATGCCGACCCAGTGGTCGTTCTCTCTCATATCTATCTCGACAAAGTGGATATCCTTCTCCCTCTCGATCTCTGCCAGTTTAGTAGCTTTCTGGTATTCTTCAACGAATCCCGCAGAAATGATACCGGTTGGGATGGCAACGAGGCCGACACCCAGAAAAGTTATCACTATGCCCATTATCTGCCCGACCGGTGTCACGGGATATATATCACCGTAACCGACCGTCAGCAGGGTCGATGTCGCCCACCATATGCCCGAGAAGGCATTGCGGAAAACATCCGGCTGAGCTGAGTGCTCCACACTGTACATGCACAGGCTCGATGCCAGTATCAGAAGTGAGATTATGAACATAGATGCCAGGAGCTGGCTCTTCTTACCGAGTATGACATTCCCTATTATTCCGAGAGAATCATAGTACGCATTGATTCGGAACAGTCTGAATATCCTGATGACTCTGAACATCCTGAATACCACTGCGCCGGCCGGGAAGAAAACCGGCAGATAGTACGGCAGGAACGACAGGAGGTCTATTATCCCGTATCCCGACAGCACATATCCCAATACAGCACTGCCTTTGGATCTTTTCGGAAACATCTCCGGTGCAGTATATACCCTTAGCACATAATCAATGGCGAAGAATAAAACAGTTACAGCCTCCACCCAGTATATGAGGTTTGGGTGAGCCTCCCTGAACTCATCGAAGGTCGCGGCAAAGCTGTTCAGGATATTGATGACCAGCGCGAGAGTGCTGATGATGTCATAACCCTGATTCAGGCGATTGTCCGTAACACCGGTCGACACCATATCATACAGTTTTTTTCTTAATGATCGTTCTTCCATTTTTCTTCTCTACTCTACGGATTTCAGCGATTCAGTCATAGATACATTCCTGAGTCTTCTTTGCATCGCTATATTGACAAGCCCTGCGAAGATGAATGTCAGGAGAACCGCAGCACCTATATCCATATTACTCAGCCTTGGTTCGAAATATATCATCTTAACTACTATATTATCAATAACAAACCCGAGAAGCCACTTACCCGCGGGTATACCGACAAGCGCGGCAGCAGCAGTCAGGAACAGGTTCTCCCTGAATACATACTGTGATACCTCAAGCTGATTGAAACCCAGCACCTTGATCGTCGCGATCTCCCTGATCCTCTCCGTGATGTTGATATTGGTAAGATTGTACAGGACGATAAACGCGAGCAAAGCGGCACTGAGGATGACAGCGAATACAACAGCATCAAGGCTCTTCATCATCTTGCTGACATTCTCCCGCACATCGATATTTACGGAAACAGCCGCCGTATGATCATAATTTGCGGCTGATGTCGCCGCTTCTCGTATCTTCGCCTCTGAACCTCTTCCCGATATGACATACGCAGACTTGATACCGGGCTTCTTGCCGAAACCCTTCTCATAAGTCTCTGTACTCATGTATATGCTGTCGTAGACATAATTGTCATTGACCGCAGATACAACGGCTTCCATCTCGCGGTATCCGTCTCTTATCTTTATCTTGTCCCCGGCCTTCAGGCCAAAGTCATGTCCCAGCTTGCGCACGACAACGACTTCCCCTTCACCCGGAAAAGTTATCTTCTCTTCTCCGGAATGGAGATCCATGAACCGGCCAAAGTCATCAGGAGCTGCTGCCGTGCAGGTAACATCAGTATTGCCGTTGGTAGTCATCACAGTAACTTCGCCCTGATGGATGAACTTGATATTCTCTCCGCTGATTCCGGCATTATCAGATATATACTCTTTGAAATCCTCCTGTCTTCCGGCATTCATATTCTTATCAAATACTACCAGAAAATCATAGAGCGATATCTCCTCGAACTGATGA
>SVCR01000297.1 GCA_015058265.1 Clostridiales bacterium | reverse complement strand
ATCGAGAGTTTGCTTTTCTTTTCCATTCCTTCACGCCTCCCATAGCTTTGACCTGCTCAAGTGCGCAGTAAACAGCTTTGTGGATAGCTCCGGATGAAACGGAAGCTCCTGTGACCTCTACGATATCATCAGCATGTGCTTTGATGGCATCGCTGCCGAGCTCTGCCTTTCCGACATACTGTGCCAGATGGCCTGCGTCCTGAGCCTTGGTTCCTACACCCGGTGTATCGGCATGCTCAGTGACCTTGACGCCTGTGATGGCTCCGTCCTTGTCGATGCCTACCATTGCTGTAAGAAGTCCGCCGTAAGAGTTGGACTTGACTGTAACTACCATACCTGCGCCGTTGTCAGCAGTATAAGCGTCAACCGCATATACCTTACCAGGTTCATATTCTACGAGATCAGCTCCGCTGTCTGAGAAATTATCAGCATCAGGGAGCAGCTCCATTCTTGCCTCACTTGCTGCCTTAGCAGTGTTCTCGTCGATTATCGGCTTAGTGATACCGTAAGTGAATGCCAGCAGGAATGTAACTACAAAGCATATGATCACGAGCACCAGGATAGGCGAGATGAATTCCTTGAATGCACTGTTTTTATTTTCCATTCTTGGCACCTCCCTCCTTCAGATAGAACTTGTAGGACAGGTTGTTGAGAAGCGGTGTGCAGATGTTCATCAGCAGGATCGAGAAGGATACGCCTTCCGGATATGATCCGAAGAGTCTGATGCTCATCGTGATGATGCCGCAGCCTATACCGAATATCAGCTGTCCGAGAGGAAGCTTTGGTGAAGTTACATAGTCAGTTGCCATGAAGAATGCTCCGAGGAGAACTCCGCCGGCAAGAACATGCCATAATGCCATCTCAAGGCTTCCTGTAGCAATAAGTCCATATACGAATACTGTTCCGATGAATGCACACGGGATAACAGGGCTGATGACCTTACGTACGATGAGGAATACTCCGCCGATGATCAGTGCGAGTGCGCATACCTCGCCGGTAGATCCGCCGTGGAATCCGAGGAACAGAGTTCCGATACCAGGGAGCTGATCAGTGTTGCCCTCTGCGAGGATCGCAAGAGGTGTAGGTCCTGTTACTGCATCCGGTGTTGTGTCAAGTCTTGTCAGCGGCCATGTGGACATGTTAGCTGAGAAAGAAATGAACAGGAAAATTCTTGCTGTGATAGCCGGGTTGGAGAAGTTCCTGCCTATACCGCCAAAGAGCTGCTTTACAACAACTATAGCGAACAGGCATCCGATAATTGCCTGCCAGATCGGGAAGTTCGACGGAACGTTGAACGCGATAAGAAGACCGGTCAGCGCTGCCGAAAGATCTCCGACTGTCTGTTTCTTGTGCATGAGAACGTTGTACAGATACTCGAAGAGTACTGATGCAGCGACACATACAACGGAGAGGAGCAGAGCCCTGAAGCCGAAGATGTAAATGCTGGCTGCCCATGCAGGAACAAGTGCAAGAATGACTGTTCCCATAAGTCTTGTAGTATCAGATTCCGTAACGATATGAGGTGCGGAGGATACTATCAAATTGGTATGAAATTTCTTATCCATATTACTTCGATGCCTCCTTTACCATCATCTTCGCGAGCTTATTAGTCAGGCTCAGCGGACGTCTTGCAGGACATGTGTATGAGCAGCTGCCGCATTCCATGCACTGCATTACGTTAAATCTGTTAAGTGTATCTACGTCCTTGTTCTCATAAGCATCTGCGAAAATGCTAGGCATGAGTCCGAAAGGACAAGCTGTGTGACAGCGCTGGCAGTTAAGACATGCTGTCTCTTCCTTGACCTCTGCCATCTCCTGGCTGAAGCAAAGGATCGAAGAAGTATTCTTCATAGTCGGTGATTCGTCAGACTTTGTAGCTCTTCCCATCATAGGTCCGCCCATGATGATCTTGCGAGGCTCCTTCTTGTAGCCGCCGCAGAACTCGATTACATCAGCGATCCTTGTTCCGATAGGAATGAATACGTTCTTAGGCTCTGTGACTGCATCGCCGTCTACCGTGACTCTTCTTCTTACGATAGGCATTCCGGTCTTGAAGTACTCAGCCATTACACCGATAGTCGATACGTTATCGAGGATAACTCCAAGCTGTGCCGGCAGTACGCCTGCGTTCATGGTCTTGCCTGTTACCTCATATACGAGTACTCTCTCAGCGCCCTTAGGATAGCTGGAAGGAAGAGGTACTATCTCGATATCATTGATCTCATTCTGATCGATCAGTCTCTTGAGGTTGGCAATGGCATCAGGCTTGTTAGTCTCAACGCCGATATAGCCTCTCTTGAGGTTGAGGTACTGCATGATCATCTTCATGCCGTCAAGAACGTCCTGACCATTCTCAACCATTTCTCTGTTGTCTGTTGTGATGAATGGTTCGCACTCTGCTGCGTTTACAACGAGATACTCACACTCATCGAGGTTCTTAGGATTCAGCTTGACGTGTGTCGGGAAGGAAGCTCCTCCGAGTCCTACCATTCCGCTGTCTCTGGCAGCCTTGATGAAATCTTCAAAGCTGTTGATCTCAGGGACTTTTACCTCTTCGCTGATCTCCTGCTTCTTGTCAGTTTCGATCACGATGTGTGTTTCGAATCCACCCATCGAACCACGAACCTGCTCGATAGCTTTCACAGTCCCGCTGACGCTTGAGAAGATCGGTGCGCTTACAAAGGCTTCGACATCGCCGATCCTCTGTCCGACCTTAACGTAATCCCCTTTTTCTACAAGAGGCTTACACGGAGCGCCAATGTTCTGGGACATGCTGATGCTAACCTCATCCGGTACCGGCATCGTCACGGTCTCACATGCGGCCGTGTTCTTGTGATGAGGTACGTGGATGCTTGGCAAATGTTTCCTTTGGCTCATCCCTTTTAGAA
>SVCR01000296.1 GCA_015058265.1 Clostridiales bacterium | reverse complement strand
ATTCGATATTATAGACCACTTTTTGTCACCTGTAAAGATATGATTGTTTTCCATTGAATACTTTACGGTTGAATAGTATAGTAACAAATCTTTCAAACCAAGTCTTTTCACCCCTTACAAAGCAAAAGAGCCGTTCATTGAACGACTCTCGGAAACGGCTCGTGTGCAGCTGCTCTGTCTGCGCCTACGGCTTGCCACTCGCAGGCACACTGCGTATAGGAAGTTCCATGATGTTCGCCGTCGCTTACGCTCGGCAAACATCAGGACAATTCCTCATGGCGGAGAGAGGGGGATTTGAATTCGGATAAAGGGGCTGAACCCATTGAAAGAAGGGAGGTGTAAGCCACGCCGTTCAATTTTGTAGTCAAAAGTGTAGTCACCCACTATTGTGAATTTTACGCTTTATTTCCTGTCAGCGCAGCTGCAACATCTTTAAGATTATTATCTTTATATAACTATTGCTCAATATGCGAAGTCACCGCTCTTGCCGCCGGTCTTGGTGACAAGATGGATATCGCTTATACACATCCTTTTGTCGATAGCTTTGCACATATCGTAGATGGTAAGGAGCGCAACTGACGCTCCGGTCAGAGCCTCCATCTCTACGCCGGTCTTTCCTTCGGTTACCGCTGTGCAGAAGACAGTGATCGCATTTGCGGCTTCATCGACTTCAAACGACACCTTGGCGTTGGTCAGGCTCAGCGGATGACACATCGGGATAAGATCTGACGTACGCTTTGTTCCCATAATGCCTGCTACCTGAGCGACGGTAAAGACATCCCCCTTCTTGATCTTGCGGCCGAGAACAGCCTCCATCACCTCAGTGCTGACTTTGATCCTACCGATCGCCACGGCAGTTCGCTTTGTCACATCCTTGCCGGACACGTCAACCATGTATGCATTGCCATTATCATCAAAGTGTGTGAATTCACTCATCTCTGTCTACCTCTCGTATGCTAAAGTCACAGTAAGTATATCATAATTGGTTGTTTATCCCATGTCTGAAAGCAAGCAATAATCATGAAAAAGGATCCGGAGAAATCTCCTCGGATCCGTGATTTGTTGATTTGTTTTGCCTTCTACATTAAACTCCTATCATTACTGATGTTGCTTTTACTACTGCTACTGCCTCTTCTCCCGGCTTGAGCTCCAGTTCTCTGATAGCACCCATAGAGATTGTTGCTGTTATGGTATTGCCGCCGAGAACTTCCATTCTGACGATCCCATTGACTGCGCCTTCTTCGACAGATACGACTTTGCCCGCGAACTGATTGCGCGCGCTGAGCCTGAGCTCACCTTTTCCGATCATTACTTCTGTTGCCTTGATGACAGCGACCGCCTTAACGCCCGGTTCAATTCTGAGGTTCTCGATCGATCCCATGGAAATAGTCGCGGTGATCGGTGTTCCATTGACTTCTATTGTTACTATGCCATTTACGGCACCCTTCTTGACATCTGTTACAGTTCCTTCGAACTGGTTTCTTGCACTCAATGCGTATTTCATTATATTTCCCTCCAGGCTGCTGTTACTCCAGCAGCAATATGTGTTCTTCTTTAAGTTTCAAATAGTCCGGCATGCCCCTCTCTTCGAGAACGCGCTGCTCCTCTCCCTGGACGAACCAGCACAGCAGATCATCATAGCCTCCGCTGTCTTCCTTTTCCGGATTCACATAATAGTTCCTCTCGAATGGCAATACATCTTCTCTTGCCAGATCGAATCTGATGCAGTTCTCCTGCTTCTCTCCCCATATCGGTTCGAAATAATGGGCTCTGTACCCCAGATGTCTGATATTGTTAGGGACTTCCTTCTCGAAGTGGAGTGTCAGTCCCCACGTAGTTGCCTCTATTGTATGCGGATCTACGACTACAGCGTCTGAGAAATTCTTGCATCCTGTGAGCTTGGCCACTTCGACCCTCCTCGGATCACGGAAGACCGACTGAGTCGAATCGTGCCTGAGTATCTTACCATCTCTTACAACGAAGAGCTCCTCACTGAATCTGTAGAGTTCATCTCTGCTGTGTGACACCATGATGACCTGCCCCGGATAATCCTCCAGCATGTCCATCATCTCCACCTGCATATGATCTCTGAGATATCCATCCAGAGCAGAGAACGGCTCATCGAGCAATATGAGTTCCGGCTCAGTCACCATGATCCGGGCCAGCGCTACACGCTGCTGCTGCCCTCCGGACAGTTCGCCCGGAAGGCGATCCACATAATCCTCCATTCCGAAGCGCGCAAGCATCCTCAGTGCTTTTTCCTGATTGTCTGCCCGGCTGCCTTTAAGCCCGGCCATAACATTCTGCTGCACGGTCATCGTCGGGAATAGAGCGTAGTTCTGGAACATATAGCCAACGTTCCTCTTCTGCGGCTTTAAGTTGATCCGCTTCTCAGAGTCATAAAGAACTCTCCCGTCGATCTCTATGCGGCCGGAATCGACATCCTCTATTCCGGCTATGGATCTGAGAGTCATGCTCTTGCCGCTTCCGGAAGCGCCCAGAATGCCAATTCTCGCAGCATCGCTTTCTATCAGAACGTCCAGACTGAACTCTCCTATTTTCCTGTGTATATCTGCGCAAAGCCTGCTCATAGATCACCACTTTCTGACATTCTTCATATGCTTTCCCGTGATCATGTTGATCAGGAAAACTGCAAAGAAAGCTATGAGCAGGACTATGATCACCCAGAATCCCGCTGTGGCATAGTCTCCGTCCTGGATGACCATCGCTACCCTCTGAGATACCGTACCTGTTTTGCCCGGAATGTTCCCCGCGAGCATCGATGTAGCGCCGTACTCTCCCATAGCTCTGGCGAAAGTAAGGATGGTGCCGCTTGCGATCCCCGGCCCCGCTGTAGGGACGACTATTCTCCAGAATATCGACATCTCAGAC
>SVCR01000295.1 GCA_015058265.1 Clostridiales bacterium | reverse complement strand
GGAGCTCAACTCCTGATGAATTCTTGATCGTCACTACCCAGTAATCAGGCCTGTTGTCTTTGTCCGGTCTGTCAACGACCACTGACGAGCTTGGTCTGCCGTTGATCTCAGCTGTTACAACAACGTCAGAACCCGCCTCTCCCTGATCGACAGAGATCACGACCGGTCCGTCGAGCGGATAATAGCCTGCCGGCGGAGCATCTTCGTTGATAGTATATTCACCGAGAGGAACTTGTGTATCCTCAATTATGACCGCCTCAGCTTCATCCCCTTCTCCGGTGATCTCTGTTGTTACCGTGCCATCTATCAGATCTCCGCTGAACACAGCACCGGCAAGAGCATCGCCGCTCTGGTCGGTTTTTACTACCTTGATCGTCGTAGCTTTCTGATTGGTCACGATAAAGCCCTGTGTCTGGTCGCCTGTAATGGATTCCAGACGGTATCCTCTTAGAGGAGCTTCCTCCACGGAATATGTATAATTCTGCGGCATATTGGCCCATGTCAGAGTCAGATTATCTCCTGTCTGGTTTGCGCCGATGATCTGTGTGCTGACAGTTATTCTGTTGCCGGAGCCGTCGGTTCTGTACAAAGTCATATTGACAGACGGGTGATCCGCTCCTTCCTGACCCATATCATCCCAGACCTTCGTCACCTTAACATCCTGAACAACATAGCTGTTGAGCAGATCCACCTTGGTAGTAAAGTTGCCGTCTGTAACATTGACTCCAACCAGCGCATCAATACTGTCCTTACCATACTGTTCCTGATTCGCCAACGCAGCCTGTTCGGCCGGGAGCTTATCTGCTTTGATCCATGAGTGAGCAGAATCCCAGTTATATGCAAGAGAGTCATCATCATATCCCGACTCAGTGATAGTGTATGTTCCCGCAGGCAGATCTTCGGCTTTGGCGGTCAGCTTCAGGACTATCACTTCCTGTGGCAGCGGTCCGTAAGTGACTGTACGCCTTGATTCTGTAACTTCGAAGCTGTCTTTATCAAGTGTACGAGTCACTCTCCTGCTCTCGGCTACTTCAGCCGGCCCGGTAACAGTGATCCTCAGTGAATCAATGAAGGCATGCTTATCCGCGTTTGAGATGTTCGCAGGCAGCTCGATCTCCTTAGTAGCATTTACCTCGCCATATGCAACAACATTGGATATAGAACCGCCATTAGTATATGTCGTGTCATTGAATGTCGTATAGTAATCATATTCTGACAGATCAGCCATAGCTGTTTCTTTGACATAGTATGACACCGGATGATCATCCTCATCTACAGTTGCCAGATCCCTGAATGCAGCTCCCCAGGCTGCTTCCTCACCAATGACATTCGGCGTTCCGTCCAGCCTGATCGTCTCTACCTCTTCTTCATGCCCATCAGTGGAGTATACGCGGTACAGGGTAAAGTCTACCCAAGCTCCCTCAGGCACATCCACATTTGATGGAGCATTCGGATCCGCATAGGAATTCTTGGAGGTATACCATTTCTTATTCGCTCTGAAAGTCATCGCCTCGCCGGAATGGTTCAATGTGTTGATGACTTTGATCTCTCCATGCGGATCATCATCTGTTACCACGACATTATTGCCCGTGTCAGTATCACTGATCCACGTCTGGATACGTGAGACAAATATTCCTTCTGCGATCTCGCTTCCAGGGGCCAAAGTATTCGCATCAGTATCAGCGACCTCCCAGACCTCATAGGTGCCGGCAGGCAGATCTGTAAACTGTGCAGTTGACTCAGGCACGCCATTGACGATATGAATACTTGTGGTATAGATCGTTCCGTCCGCGTTCCTCACCCAAGGTGCAGAATCCTGGCTTTTGTCTTTCAGAGCAAAGTATACTGTAGCGTCCACATCGTCTGCATGGAGGGACCCGATGATGTGGACTTCCTTAGTGACGGTTATGGTCTTTAATACCTCTGCCCACACATGATATGTCCTATCTGTCCAAAGATTAGTTGCCGCCGGATCATCTGTCTTTGCAGTCGTCAGAGAATCTGCTGTTGTCAGATTACCTGTCCTTCCGTCGATCGTCCATTCTTTGATCGCAAAACCATCTTCAGCAACGCCCTTCACAGTCACAGGACTGCCCGAAGCTGCCTCCAATACTACGGTCAAAGTCTTCCTGTCCTCACTGAACTCATAGGAAACAACGTTATCCGGGACGGAATCCATCTCGAGATGGTCCACATGCTCTTCGGCGACGAATGTCAAAGTGACAGTGTTTTCTTTGAACTTTGCATAGTACGTTGTTCCGTCTACCCATCGATCACTGCTGCCCTTCGTAGGGACATACTTCGCATCCCTCGAAAGAAGCTGTGTGCATTCTTCATCAGCATACCAGCCGTCAAAAGTATATCCCGGATTAGCCGTAGCTGTTGAACCGGCCGGCGTACCCGTTTCCGGATTCAAACCTTCAGCATCCACGCTGACCGTTCCGCCGCCGGCAGGGACAGGCTTGTAGTACAGGATCACATTTTCCTGCGGTGTGATCTTGATATATACCGTTTCATCATGTTCTAGCGGACTCCCGATCTTGTCCCATGGGGTCGTGAAATTCGGATCGTTGTAGTATCCGACAAATCTACACCCGGCCGGGATAGGCAAATTTCTCGGCTCCAGAATCGGAGAACCCTTAATATAGGATCGAACATCTACCGTTGTACCGTCTCTTGACGCTCCGCTTGGGATACCGTTGTTACCGGTAATAAATGTGACTTTGTTGGTCTGGAAACGGAGGTCCAGGTGGTAACGAACACCCTGATCATCAAAACCATATGAGTAGTTAGTGGTTGGCCAGTAGAACAGAGCAGTACTGTTTGAGCCCCAACCCTTACCAATATCAGCTGCGGCCTGACCCATATAATCGCCAACCGAGTTTCCCCTATTTTCAG
>SVCR01000020.1 GCA_015058265.1 Clostridiales bacterium | reverse complement strand
TAGGCGTTATGCTGTCATAGCCGTAGATCCACACGCTTTTGCCCCGGACGAACGAAGAATCTCCTATCGCATCGATATACATGGAGATATAATCCTCCGAGTCTGTATACTTACCCGCGATAGCCTCCTCATAGGCTTCGATCACGCCTCTCAGCTCACTCAGCTTTGCCCTCAGGAGTTCATCGGTCTCCCCGGCATCCAGCATCGCCTCCACGTCATCCAGACTGCACTCCTGCTGTTTGAATTCCGATATGAAGTCATTCAGCATGGTCGTGAACGATATCTTGCCGGCCGACCGTCGGAATATATCGAAGTCTCCCGCATGCTCTTTGATCAGTCTGCTGAGCAGCATGAACCTCCCGTACTTGTCCAGCATATTCACGGACTCTGTTCCTCTTTCCGTGAGTACTCTGAGCCCGAGCCTGTTCATCGACAGGATCTCAACATCAAAGAGGCAGTCGGTGCCGAGATACTTGAGTGCCTGCTCTTCGGCAACCAGCGTGTACTGATTAGGCACTATAACAAGCGTTTCACCCGTGATGTTCTCATAGATGAAACGCTCCTTATCTATATTCTCTCTTCCTGCGAATAATCTTAGCAATCCAATGCCGCCTGTTATCTCGCTGCCGCATCCTGTGACAGCTTTGCCCTGACGAATACGTCTATATCTCCGTCCATGACCGCATCCACATTACCTACTTCCGCACCGGTACGTGTATCCTTGACCAAAGTATATGGCTGGAATACATAGTTCCTTATCTGCGATCCCCAGGTAGCCATCGACTGGTCACCTTTGATCTCGTTGAGGTTCTCTTTATGTTCCTCCTCTGCCAGTCTGGTCAGCTTGGATACAAGGATATTCATCGCGACCTCGCGGTTCATGATCTGCGATCTCTCATTCTGACATGTAACTACGATGCCGGTCGGCAGATGTGTGATCCTGACAGCTGAGTCAGTTGTATTGACGTGCTGGCCTCCGGCACCTCCGGATCGATACGTATCTATCTTGAGATCCTGCGGATTGATGTTGACCTCGATGTCATCACCGATATCCGGCACTACTTCTACTGCTGCAAAAGAGGTCTGTCTCTTTCCCATAGCGTTGAACGGCGATATACGTACAAGTCTGTGTACACCGGTCTCGCTCTTCAGCATCCCGTATGCATTGTCTCCCTGGATCAGGATGGTTGAACTCTTGATACCGTAATCGACATCATCCTGTCTGTCCAGGATCTTAGTCTTGAAGCCCTTCTTCTCGCTGTATCTCAGGTACATTCTCTCCAGCATCTCCGCCCAGTCGTTGGCATCGACGCCGCCCGTACCGGAGTGGATGCTGAGTATAGCATCCTTACCGTCGTACTTACCCGAAAGCAGCATCCCGGTCTTAAGCTCCTCAAGACCGTCCTCGAGCTTCTCTACGCTCTTTATGACGCTCTTGGCTTCTTCTTCATCTTCAAGCTCTTCCGCGATCTCTATCAGCTCGGGAAGCTCATCCAGTTCCGACGACAGCGCCTCATACGCATTGAGCCTGTCTTCAAGTATTTTCTTCTCCTTCAGCACCTTCTGCGCTGCTCTCTGGTCATCCCAGAAGCCCGGTTTAAGGCTCTGGTCTTCCAGATCTTTGATCCTGCTTGCAAGACCCGCCGGGTCAAAGATAACCTCCCACTTCCTCGAGCCTTGTCTTCAGTCCGGGAAGTTGACTTTTTATTTCGTCCAGCTGTATCATTTTGCCTCCGATTGTTTTTTTAAATCAAATCCAGCAGCTCTGCCGGTTTGTCTATGCGATATGTCGGGATGAATCCCATCTCTGCCATACGGTCCTCATCTATGCTGTGGCTCCAGCCTACAAGGACGCTGTCCACCCCGGCATTGTTGGCGCATCCGATATCATACTTGGTGTCGCCTATCATCAGAGCATCCTCAGGATCGGCACCGAATTTCTCCAGCACCGCTATGATGGATTCCGGATCAGGTTTATGCGATGAAACATCCTCAACTGTAACTACCTCATCGATATATCCCGTAAGGCCGAGACTGTCCATGTAGTTCTTAAAGCTGTATGCCGTTCTCGATGTCGCAACGCCCAAGCAGTATCCGCGCCGTCTGAGTTCATCAAGCAGTTCTCTGACACCTTCAAATGCATAGACCTTATCCTGGCAATGGGTGTCCTGATAATCTCTGTAGTATGTCCTTACCTCTATAAGATCGGCATCCGGGATCGTCCTCGCGATAGTATCATTGAGAACTTCGCCGAAGGTTTCGACTATACGGTCTACATCCATCTTATGTCCGAGATAATGCTCATATGTAGCCTGCCAGGATTCGATAATGATATCGTTCGTATTGACGAGTGTCCCGTCAAAATCAAATATTATATACTTCTTCTTCATGATCTCTAAAGTCCCTTGAACCGGGATCCGGTAAATTCGTTCACGCAGGCCGCGGTCTACCAGCCGCCGCCTCCGCCGCCTCCGGAACCACCTCCGGAGAATCCGCCTCCGGAGAAGCCGCCGCCTCCGCTCCAGCTGCTGCCGCCTCCGGAGAATCCGCCGGAAGAATGAGATGTTACAGGCAGCTCGATATGATTGCTGACGCTGTAATTACAGTTATTCATCATGCGTCCCATCATATAAGCATCGAACGTATCGAAGCTTCCGCGGTACCATGTCGGCTGTATTATATTGATATCCTCGAAATTCTTGATCCATTTGTTGGTCAATCCGAATACATACGCATACGGAATGATGTGGTAGAAGTATTCAGGGTCCTCCTCAACCAGCTCATTGAGCTTGTCAAGCTCGGCAGTCCTGATAAAATCTCTGAATCCCAGGATCTTTCCCATCAGTGCGCTGTAGTTGCTCTTCCTTGCTATCGCGATGACACTGAAGAATATCGCTATCAGCGTCCCGAGTACGAGGGCAGCGCTGATCACTATAGCTTTGGTGATCTTGATATATCCGATAGCATCAGAAGCCAGCAGCAGCACTCCCAGTCCGGCTATGAAGAACCATATAGCCGCAAGACATCTGAGTACAGTCCTGACCTTGGATGCTGATCTGATCTTGTCATAGACAGACCACATGAGCCACGATGTAAGAGCTATATGTATTCCTGCCCAGATGATACATTCCATTCCCAGATCATCTCCGCTGGCTTCGCCCCATGCGGTGAACGCTAATATAGGCATCATAGCAGCGATCAGACATCCGATCCTTGCCATCCAGGAGCTTGGTCTGTATACGGCATTGGAACCCTCGAACATTTCGCTGAGTTGTTCTCCTGCAGACTGGTATTTCCTGCCGAATGAAACGCCGAGCTTATCGCTCATCACCTTCTTGCGCCCGTTGGCAAATATTCCCTTATAAATAGTCCTTATATAGCGAGGCACTTCATCGCCCGGCTCGCGGACCGCCCTGAACAGGTAGTCATTCCTGCCGACATCCTCGATCGTCATATAGCCCTTATCCGCGAGGAATACGATGGTGGATATCACATCCCTCTTATCGACATTGGTATCAACTATATAACCGATCTCTCCCGGTGTCAGGTCATTCGGCGGATAGAACTCAAGAGTCTTGACGATATGATCGTCCCTTCCGTAGAGATACCACAGCAGGAATGCTCCGATCGGTCCGAGTGCAAACAGGATGAGCGGAATAAGTCCTAACTGTCCGTATTGCTGAGCTCCCTGCCAATATCCCTGCGGCAGCTCCAATGTCACTGTAACGCCGTGATTAGCAGGCAGATTTTTAGCGGTAGCCGTTATAGTCAGACCGTCTTCAGAAGTTCTGAGCTTGACATTATCATCATTCCCGGTCGCGCCATAAGGGCCTGAAAAGACCTGAAGTGTGCTGAGATCAGTCTCTTTAGGCAAAGTCACCTTGCAGGAAACAGAGTCGATAGCTGTTTCCCAATCCGCAGGAATGAGGTTGAGGAGCAGCATGTCCTTCTCCTCGTTATCATCCTCGAACATCGCTATGTTATATGAGATATCATAGCTGTTCAGTCCTGTAAGAGTGTAATCTCCGCTTCCGATCTTTACCACCAGATTCCCATATGATGTATATGTCTCATAATCATAACCGGGCACATTGATCTTCGTGATCCGCTGTCCCTTCATCGGAATATATCTGTAAATTCCGTGATGCGGATAAATGTAATTGATATCAAGATGCTCGTGATAGTCATAAGAGTTGTCCTCAGCAACATTTACCTCGACCTCATACGACGGTGTCTCCATCGTATTATCCGCCGCAAATGCTCCCGGCAAAGCGATCGGCACCATCATTACGACAAGTGTCGCGGCCGCAAGTATTGCTGATGCCCGCCTGAGGATCTCTGCCGCAGTTATTTTTCTGTTCATTGCTGTTCTCCTTTGAATTCCCGGAGTAATATCCTGCGTTTCAGAGTTCAGATCATTCATCGAATCCTTCTGTGTGCATCTTAGGGAAATTGAACATATCCGCAACTATACTTGTCGGAAATCTCTCGACTTTGTTGTTGTAATCTCTGAGTACGGCGTTGAGATACTTTCTGGCATTGTCGATATCCTTCTCACTGCCGCTCTCCTCATACTTCCGCAGCTCCTGCTCCGCAAGTTCGATGCGGTTCTTTTCCTTAGTCAGTGAATTGTAGGTTACAGCGAAGAACAGCGCTACGGCTGCAACGATAATAATAATGATGATCGTCATCGCTTTTCTCCTTTCCGGTCACACCTTGATTCCTGTTCTTCTGTTGTTCTGTCTTTTCTGTTATGCCATGCGGCCGTGGCAGTTCTTGTACTTCTTGCCTGATCCGCACGGACAAGGATCGTTTCTTCCTACCTTAGGCATATCACGCCTGAATGTCTCCTGCTTACCCGTCTTATCGGCTTTAGGAGCTGCTGCAGGCATATTGCCGTTACCGGATCTTCCGGATGAAGCGGTGTCATCTTTATACTCCTCTTTATCCGCAGAAGTCCTTCCTGTGACTACATTCCTTCTCTCTGTTCTTGTCGTTACCGTCATGTTGTAGCAGAACTTGACAGTCTCTTCTCTGATATCTGCGACCATCTCGTCGAACATCGCGAAGCCTTCCTGTGCATAAGCAACAGCAGGATCCTGCTGACCGAGACCTCTTAATCCGATACCGTCTTTGAGCTGATCCATCGCATCGATGTGATCCATCCAGCGGTTGTCTACTACTCTGAGGAGGACCATTCTCTCGACCTCTCTCATCTGTTCGGCGCCGATCTCCTCTTCCTTCTCTTTATATATCTGGTCAAATACCGCTTTGATATCTTCTCTCAGCTTCTGTTCGTCCAGACTTCTGATGTAATCCTCATCAACCTCGAATCTTCCTCTGAACAGAGGTGTGATCTGCTCGAGTCCATCTGTGATCCTCTTGATATCCCATTCTTCAGGATATCTGGACTCCAGTACAACCGGGTCGATAATTCCGTCAATGAGCTCATATGTCATGTTCCGGATATAGCCGGATACATCCTCTCCGTCGAGGACCATCCTTCTCTGTCCGTATATGATCTCACGCTGTTTGTTCATGACATTGTCGTACTGGAGGACGTATTTACGGATCGAGAAGTTCTTGCCTTCGACCTTCTTCTGTGCGCCTTCGATGGATCTTGAGAGCATTCCTGCTTCCAGAGGCTCATCATCTCCCATTCCTACTCTGGCCAGCACGTTCTGCATCCTCTCTCCGCCAAAGAGTCTCATCAGATCATCTTCAAGGGAAATGAAGAACTGTGTGGTTCCCGGGTCTCCCTGACGTCCGGAACGACCTCTCAACTGATTGTCGATACGTCTCGACTCATGTCTTTCCGTTCCTACGATGCAGAGTCCGCCGAGCTCAATGACCTTCTTCTGTTCTTCAGCGCGTTCAGCCTTGATAGCATCATGCAATTCGTTATAACGCTGTCTTGCAACGATCATATCAGGATCATCTGACTTTTCGAATCCGGTCGCGAAAGCGATCTGCTCCGGAGTGAATTCCTCTTTGCGCATCTCGCGCCTTGCCTCAAAGTCAGGATTTCCGCCGAGTATGATATCCGTACCACGTCCGGCCATGTTGGTCGCGATGGTCACAGCTCCGAGACGGCCTGCCTCTGCAACTATCTCAGCTTCCTGCTCATGATGCTTGGCATTCAGCACGTTATGCTTGACGCCTCTCTTCTTCAGCATGCTGCTGATGAGCTCGGATATCTCGATCGAAATAGTACCTACGAGCACCGGCTGTCCTGTCTGGTGGGCAGCAACGACTTTCTCTACGATAGCTTTGTACTTGCCGCTCTGATGTGCGTAGACGGAATCCTCTCTGTCGTTTCTGATAACCGGTTTATTGGTCGGAATGACCACAACGTCCATGTTATAGATGTCACGGAACTCGTCTTCTTCAGTCTTGGCAGTACCTGTCATTCCCGAAAGCTTCTGATACATCCTGAAGTAGTTCTGCAGTGTGATCGTCGCCAGGGTCTTGGACTCAGATCTGACCTTGACTCCTTCCTTAGCCTCGATAGCCTGATGGAGTCCGTTGGAGAATCTTCTTCCGTACATCAGACGTCCGGTAAATTCGTCAACGATCAGGATCTCTCCGTCCTTGACGATGTAGTCGACGTCCCTCTTCATCAGGTAGTTAGCACGCAGAGCCTGCTGTACATAATGGTTGAGTTCCATATTATCCGGGTCAGAGAAGTTCTCGATGCCGAAATATCTCTCACAGTCCGCAACTCCGGTATCCGTAAGAGAGATCTGATTGTCCTTCTCCTCTATCTTATAATCCGTCTCTTCGGTAAGTGTCTTTACGAAGGTGTTGGCGTTCCTGTACATCGAGCTGGAATCGACACCTCTTCCCGAGATGATGAGCGGTGTTCTCGCTTCATCGATGAGGATCGAGTCGACCTCGTCCACTATCGCGAAGTTGAGTTCCCTCTGAGTCAGCTCTTCTTTATATGTGACCATGTTGTCACGCAGGTAGTCGAAGCCGAATTCGTTATTGGTTCCGTATGTGATATCTGCCATATACTGCTCATGGCGTGCCTTGCCCTCTACAGCATGGATAACACATCCGACCTTAAGTCCGAGGAAGTTGTACAGTCTTCCCATCCACTCAGCGTCACGCTTAGCCAGATAGTCGTTGACTGTTACTACGTGAACGCCCTTGCCTTCAAGAGCATTGAGATAGGCGGCGAGTGTAGCGACCAAAGTCTTACCTTCACCTGTCTTCATCTCAGCGATCCTGCCCTGATGCAGTACGACACCGCCGATCAGCTGTACCCTGAAGTGCTTCATCCCGAGACTTCTCCATGCGCCTTCACGGCATACAGCGAATGCCTCAGGCAGGATATCATCAAGAGTCTCCCCATCAGCCAGCCTGTCCTTGAATTCCTGAGTCTTAGCTCTCAGCTCATCATCTGTGAGAGCCTGCATCGACTCATCAAGAGCCTCGACCTTGTCTACTATCTTTTCGATTTTCCTGACTTCTTTAGCATTAAGATCTCCGAAGATCTTTTCCATCAAACCCATTTGTTGTTCGTTTCCTTTCTGTATATACTATCCGGTCGGTATCATCTTCCTTCCGGTATCAGTCATCGTTGTCCGGCTTGTCTTCCACATGGATACGAGTCATAACAGCTCGTCTGGAATCTGCCTTAGTTACCCTGACATGGAACAGTTTATGTCTGGACTCGTAGTCAAAGCTGTCTCCCTCGCGAGGGATCCTGTCGAGTTCTATCATTACCCATCCATTCACGGTTGTCGCGTTGGCTTCGATCTCTTCATCAAACATCTCAAAGAAATCATCGAGATTAGCGCTCCCTGCTACAAGGTAAGTATCTACACCCGCAGCTCTTACATCGCTCAGCTCCGCGGCATCGTGTTCATCATAGATATCTCCTACGATCTCTTCGATGATGTCCTCAAGAGTTACCAGGCCGGTCGTCCCTCCGTACTCATCTACAACGATAGCGATATGAGTCTTCTTGGCCTGCATCTTCTTGAGCAGCACAGCCGCTTTGAGAGATTCGGCTACATAGGCGACAAGCTTGATATTCCTCTCAACGTCTCTTATATTCTTGACATTATTGTTATAGAAGTCCTTCTGGTTCAGAACTCCTATGATGTTGTCGAGGTCATCTTCATATACCGGAATCCTTGACAGGCCTGATTCCTTGAAGACCTTCTTTATCTCCGCGACAGGTGTACCCTTCTCGATCGCAACGATATCCACTCTCGGCGTGAGAATGTCTATTGCCTCGACATCATTGAATTCTATAGCATTCGCTATGAGTTCACCCTGTTCTTCTCCGATGACTCCGCCCGCCTCAGCTTCTTCAACTATGGTGAGCAGTTCATCCTCTGAGAATTCCGGTTCGCTGTTCTTTCCTATCATCTTCTTGAGCAGGACCTTGAGTCCCATGAAGATGAATGTGAGCGGTGTAAGAATTATGATAAGGCCCTTGACGAACGGCGCAAGGAACAGCGAGACCTCTTCCGCATATTCCCTGGCGATTATCTTAGGACTTATCTCGCCCAGAACCAGAACCAGTATAGTGACCAATACAGTGGCAAGAGTCGGACCGATCTTTGCTCCCCAGGTCATGATACCATACACTGTTGCGACCGTAGTCATAGCAATATTTGATATCGTGTTGCCTACAAGGATCGTAGTAATGAGCTTGTCGAAATTCTCGGTAAGCTCGAGTACCGTCTCTGCCCGCTTGTTATCATCTGCAGCAAGATTCTTCATCTTGATCTTGTTTACAGAAGAGAAGGCGGTCTCTGTGCCCGAGAAGAAAGTCGAGCACAGAACCAGCCCTATTATTGCTATCAGATAGCTGTTCAAATAGTTATCCTCCCTGATTGTTTGCGTCAGCTGCTGACCGTACCGACTGATCAGTCACGGTCACGCGGAACGATCTCCCAATCGATAGTCGTCTCTATCTCCGGAGCATTGTAGTTCTCTGTGTCATAAGCAAGATATGCTTTGGCAGTATATGTTCCGACAGCGGAAGCCTTATTATCTCTGTACCTTACATCTATGGACTTAGGCAGGTTCCTGAGGACGATGCTCTTCTCGTATGCGTCGTACTTGAACGGTTCCTCATAGCTCCAATGAACATACTCTGTATCGTAGTTCGCTTTTCTTATAGTCCACTTGAGATCAGGTATCTCTCCCGCCTCACAGTTTCTTGTATCGTATGTGAGTCTTGCTCTGGCGGTGTATGAGCCGGCATTGATCTTGACATTATCGATGTATACAACTTCAACTTCCTTAGGAACACCTACCAGCTTTACTTCCTTAGGTGTTTCGTCATATACGAAGATCTTGCTGTCATCATAATCCCATCTGACACCGGATGTGTCGATCTTCTTCTTGAGGATCCTCCACTTCACGTCAGCGATCACAGGAGCTTCGTAGTTCTCCTTGTTCATATAATCAAGAACTGCTTCTGCTGTGTAATTGCCTGCGTCTATCGCCTTGTTGCCTCTGTAGATATCTACACTTACGCCTTCAGGCAATCCGGTAACGGTCAGAGCTTTCTCCTGGCCGTCATATACGTAGTCGCCCTCATATGACCATGCAGCCTGGGACATATCATATCTTGCCTTCTCGATCTTCCACCAGCAGCCTTTGACAGGCTTCGGAGCCTCGTAGTTGACCGGATCTACAGCTTCGATCTCTGCAAGTGCTTCATACTCACCGGCGTTCGACGCTCTGTTGTGGGTATATGTGACTTTGACTGTATCAGGCAGACCGACCAGCTCTACAGACTTCTCTTCACCATCATATGTGAAAGCTCCGCTGTAGTTCCATGCAGCTCCTGATGTATCTGCCTCAGCCTTGAGGATCTCCCATCTGCATTCAGGCACGATGAACTCTCTGTAATTGGAGTCGTTCCTGTTGATGAGTCTGGCCGAAGCATAGTAGATGCCTGCGTCAGTCTTCACATTGTTCTCATAGACGACATCGAAGCCTTCAGGTACTCCTTCGAGTTCCACTGCCGCTTTGCGCCCGCGAAGCTTATCAAGGAAGCCCTGTTCTGCTGTCTTCTCTGCGAACTCTACGCTCTTAGGTGTCCCGTCATATACGAACGGTCCTGTGTAGTTCCACTTGATGTCATCTGCATTGACCGGAGCATCTGCCATGCCGATCTCCCATCTGCAGCCTCCGAATACCGGCTTTTCATAATTGCGCTCATCATATTCAAATGATACTTCCGCTTCATATGATCCGGAATTTGTTCCGGTATTGCCTGTGTAGATCGGAGTCACGCCTTCAGGAAGTCCCGTAAGCGCGATGCTCTTGCTCGTTCCGTCGTAGACAAAGCTGTCGCTGTAATCCCATGCAGCCGTTGACATGTCATACGACGACTTGGATATAGACCATGCCTGTGAAGATACAGCAGGTCTGTTGTAGTTGACCTGATCATACTGCAGCTCCGCACTTGCGGTGTAGCTGCCCGCATCTATGCCGGTATTACCGGAATATACAGGTGTCACGCCCTCAGGGAGGCCGGCAAGTCCTATAGACTTCTCTGTGCCGTCATATACGAATGACATATCGCCTTCCCATCTGGTATCAGACATATCGTAATCCGCTTTGATTATCTCCCAGTTGCAGTCTGCGATAGCCGGAACATTGTAGTTGCCTGTATTCTTGAGCGAGAGCTCAGCATGAGCTGTATAATTGCCGACTGTATCTGCGCAGTTTCCGGAATATGCCGCTTCGAGATAATCCGGAAGACCGGCGAGTTCCACAGTCCTGGTCTCACCGTTGTAGACAAATGCCTGAGAGTAATCCCATCTGACTCTGCGGATATCCGCATCAGCTTTTCTGATCACCCAGCTGCAGGTCATCTCTTCCGGTACATTGTAGTTGGCTGTGTCAGTCGTGAATCTTGCTACAGCAGTGTATTCACCGGCGTCTGTAGCAGTATTTCCCTCATATTCGACCCTTACATTGTCAGGCAGACCGACCAGTTCGACTCTCTTAGGAGCTCCGTCGAAGATGAATTCATTGCTGTAATCCCATCTTGCTCTGCTCATATCGCAATCCGCTTTGCAGATGCTCCACGGGAAGGATATATCGTCAGGAGCATTATAGTTCTCATCAGATGTGCTGAATGATGCGGTCGCGGTGTAATCTCCTGCCTGGAATCCGGAGTTTCCTTCATATACGGCGCTGACGTTAGCCGGAAGCGCTGAGATCTCAACGCTCTTTCTTGTGCCGTCATATACCAGTCCTCCAGGTACATAATCCCATTCAACAGACGACATATCATATGACGCCGGAACTATCTCCCAGTCGCAGTCGCTTACAGCAGGTGTATTGTAATTAGCAGGGTCAGATACCTTCAGTACAGCACTTGCCGTGTACTTGCCGACACCCGTTGCCTCATTGCCGCTGTAATCCGCGGTCACTCCGTTAGGCAGCTGTTCCAGCATGATGTTCTGCGGTCTGCCGTTGTATACTTTGCTCCCGGAGTAATCCCACTTTACATAGCCCATCTCATAATCAGCCTTGGTGATCTGCCAGTTGCAATTATGGATGGAAGGCTTGTTGAAGTTTTCCTGATCGTATGGGATCAGATCTGCCGAAGCTTCATAAGAACCTGTTTCAGCAGCTGCATTTCCTGAATAAACAGCTCTTACTCCTTCAGGCAGGCCTCTGAGAAGCACCTCATGCATCCTTCCGTTATATCTGAAGGCTTCACTGTAGTTCCACTGAACTCCGGTCATGTCATAATCCGCCTTGCCGACAGTCCACTCGCAGTCGCCGAATTCAGGGACCTTGAAATTGCGGTCATCGGCAATCTTGAATGTAACAGAAGCCTGATATGTTCCGGCATCCGTAGCGACATTGTTCCTGTAAGCAGGGAATACTCCTTCAGGCAGGCCCTTGAGAACTACCCTATGTTCAGTTCCGTCATATGTAAACGGTCTGTCATAGTCCCAGTAGACATGACTCATATCATAGTCGCCCTTCTCGATCCTCCAGGTGAGGTTTTCCATTCTTGCAGGAATGTGGTTGTCTTTATCTACTGCGAGAATGTTGGCAGCAGCGATATAAGTTCCCGCCTGTACCGCTCTTGCATTGCTGTATTCAGCATAAGCGCCTTCAGGAATGCCCTCGACATAGACGGTCTTCTCTGTACCATCATAAACGAACGGCTCTTCATAATCCCATCTTGTTCTGCTCATGTCGACAGGAGACTTGCTGATCTGCCAGCGGCATGGCTCTACCGAAGGCTTCTCATAGTTTCTCGTATCATATACGAAATCAGCCGCGGCAACATATTCGGACGCAGTTACTCCTGCATTGCCGGCATATACAGCTTCAAGTCCTTCAGGAAGTCCTGTGAGTTTTACCTCTCTGATATCTCCGCTGAACGGGAATTCCTTCTCTTCCTGCCATCTGACACCGCTCATATCGAACTCGGCCTTGTTGATCCTCCAGTCGAGTGTCATATCAGGGATGTTTGCGTTGTAGTTATGTGTATCGGAGACGTTGAATTTAGCTATAGCTGTATAGTCTCCGGAATCAGTCGCCGAAGCATTGGTATATCTTACAGTCACTCCTTCAGGAATGTTCAGCAGCTGGACGCTCTTTCTTGTTCCGTCATATACGAACGGTTCGGTATGATCCCATACGACGCCGCTCATATCGTAATCAGCCTTGCTGATGCCCCATGAACATCCGACAGGATCCGGAGCGCGGTAATTGTTCTCATCTACAGCAGTGAACAGAGCTTTGGCAAAATATCTGCCGGCATTACGCTGTTTGTTGTAGATGTATTCGACCTTGAGGTCGTCTCCGAGATCGCTGATGATCTCAACGACCTTCTCTGATCCGTCATATACGAATCCGCTGTGATCAGTCCATTCTATGTCATCTCTGACTATCTGTGCTCTGTTGATGGACCATGTGCATCCGCTGATCTCAGGCGCTTCGTAATTAAGCGGGTCTGCAGGCATCAGAGTTGCCGATGCAGCATACTTGCCGGCATCT
>SVCR01000294.1 GCA_015058265.1 Clostridiales bacterium | reverse complement strand
CAGGAATGTGAATTAAGGAGACAAGCATGAAGATAACAATGGCTCACGGCAGCGGCGGCAAGTCCTCTGCTCAGCTGATGAGCGATATATTCGGTAAACATTTTAAGAACGATACGCTTGATAAGATGGAAGATGCGGCAGTGCTGGAAATCAGCGGCAAGATCGCTTACAGCACTGACTCATTCGTTGTCACACCGCTGGTGTTCAAAGGCGGAGACATCGGCAAACTCTGTGTATGCGGTACTGTCAATGACCTTATGATGATGGGTGCTGTGCCTAAATATCTCACATGCGGATTCATCATGGAAGAAGGTCTTGATGTCAAGCTGCTGGATCAGATCGTTGAGTCCATGGCTAAACAGGCTAAAGAAGCAGGCGTGATCATAGTGGCAGGAGATACTAAGGTAGTAGAAGGAAACGGCGGGCTTTACATCAATACTTCCGGTATCGGAGTTATCCCTGAGGGAAGAGATGTCAGCAGTGCCAACGGCAAGCCGGGCGATGCGATAATCCTTTCGGGAACTCTTGGCGACCACCACGCATGTATCCTCAGCCACAGAATGGAGATAGAAAACGATATCGCCAGCGACTGTGCAGCCCTCGGAGATATCGTAGAAGCGCTCTTTGCAGAAGGCATCGATGTGAAGATAATGAGAGATGTTACAAGAGGCGGTCTTGGAACAGTCCTCAACGAGATATCCGAAAGCTCAGACTGCATGATAACTCTTGAGGAAGAATCGATACCTGTTTCTCCTGAAGTGAGAGGATTCTCAGACATACTTGGACTTGACCCGCTTTACATGGGCAATGAAGGCAAGATGATAGCAGTAGTGCCTGAAGCAGATGCAGATAAGGCGCTTGAAGTCATGAGAAATACCGAACACGGCAAGAACGCGGCCATCATCGGACATATCGAAGAAGGCAGCGGCACTTATATCAGAACAAGACTTGGAGCGACAAGAAGATTTGACGTACTTTATGGGGAAGGACTGCCAAGGATATGTTAAAACAGATAGGCGATAAAACATATTATATAGAAAACGATACGAATATAGGAATTTACATGACAGGCCCGGACAGGGTCTGTCTTATTGATACAGGCTCCCGCGGTGATGGTGAGAAGATCGATGAGATATTGATGCAGCAGGGCTGGGAACTTGACTTTATTATCAATACCCACACTCATATCGATCACATCGGAGGCAACAAATATCTGATGGAGAAGTATAATGTGCCTGCATATTGCACTGAGATCGATAAGGCGTTCGCAGAGTATAGCGATCTTGAAGCATCGTATATGAATGGGGGCAAACCTGCAGGAAAGCTCCGCCATATCTTCAAACATCCCGGAAAAATCGGATTTAAGGCCATTGAAGATGTTCTCCCGGAAAGAACCACATCCGCCGAAGGAGACGCAGAGGACCATTTATATGGGCTTGAGTGGATAGCCCTGCCGGGTCATACATTCGGTATGACCGGAGTGAAGACTCCCGATGATGTATGGTTCCTGGGGGATGCATATCTCAGCGAAGCATATATGCAAAAGCGCAGTTTCGGCTACTTAGTGGATGCCGATGAATATCTGGCGACTCTTGAGATGTTGAAAACCCTTGAAGGAAGACTCTTCGTGCCTGCTCACGGTGTGGCAGAAGAAAACATCGTTGAAATACTGGAGAAAAATGAAGCTAATCAGAAGATGCTGATCGAAGCAGTGAAGGAAGCATGCAGTGCTGATGTATCAGATGCTGAGTACAAAGGCGCAGGTCTTGATGAGATCATCAGCAAGATGTACAAGGTGACGAAGATGCGCACCAACGAAGCAAACCATGCGCTGCTTTCATCGACAGTGAAGTGTTATCTGGCTTATCTGCAGGATAAGGGTGAGATCGTGAGCAGCTTTGAAGATGATGTGATGGTTTGGACGGCTATAAAAGCATGAATTGAATGAATTTGGCGAGGTTTATGATGCCTCGCCTTTTATTTTGCGTGAAAATGATTGAAAATGAAGAAATATGATTGACTTTGCTCATAATAATGATATACTGTTACTGGTATTGAAAGGAGATAAGAATGTTACAAAATCAAAGGCACGAGAGGATACTCAGGCAGCTTGAACTGAATCATGCAGTCAAGGTCGCCGAGCTTGCTAAAGATTTGAATATAAGCGAGTCGACGATAAGAAGAGATATCATCGAGCTTGATAAGGCAGGTAAGCTGAAGAAGGTTTTTGGAGGCGCCGTACCGACTACGGTAAGCATGGTTTCAGCTTATACCGATGTTGCCGAAAGAGATCTGATCAGCACGGAAGAGAAAGATCGCATAGCGAAATACGCAGCGACGCTGATCGAGGACGATGATTTCGTATATATAGATGCGGGAACAACGACTCACAGGATGATAGACTACTTGGAAAACAAGAACGCCACTTATGTGACTAACGGCATAGCTCATGCCGAGAAGCTGGTGCAAAGAGGCTTCGATGTATATATGATAGGCGGCATGCTGAGGCCGATGACGGAAGCAGCTGTCGGTGCATCTGCCATAGAGTCGCTGAAGCGATATAATTTTACCAAGTGTTTTATGGGAACTAACGGTATAGATCTACGAGGAGGATTTTCCACTCCGCATATCAGTGAGGGAGCCATGAAAACTGCAGCGATACAGAGCTCATGTATTTCTTTCATACTGGCTGACCATACTAAATTCGGCAAGCTCTCATCGGTGACGTTTGCCGGTCTTGATGAAGCATATATTATAACGGATCGTGTAGAAGATGAGGCTTATCTCAAGGCTGCACAGATCAAGCAAATAGATTTTTAGGAGGAATTAAAATGGCAATCAAAATTGCGATCAACGGATTCGGAAGAATAGGAAGACTCACTTTCAGAAAGGTGTTTGGAGACAG
>SVCR01000019.1 GCA_015058265.1 Clostridiales bacterium | reverse complement strand
GAGAGCCTGAGTCTGTCGTTTCCGATGAAAACGCGTATGGTCAGCGTCCCTTCGGACAGATCATACGTCAACTTTGCCAGAGGGCCGTATCTTCTGGCGGCGGTGGATCCGGCTAACAGGCTCCTTAGAGCTGAAGATGTATCAGGTTCAAGCCGGGCATCTGAGCTCAGACCGCTTTTCGAAATAGATAAAGAACCGTATCATATTTATTTCAGAAGATAGGAAAGGCTCAAATCCTCCTGAACTTGTATACAATTATACAAATTCCGCCCATTCTATGGACAATCATGCTGTTTTTTTGTTAGAATACACCCATCATAATCCGGCGTATTAGCGGCCGGGATAAGAAAAAGGTATTAGTTAAGGTATAACAAAGGAGATTGTGTATGAGTGGTTTTGTTAGTTTCATGAACGGATGGCTGTATCAGCCATATGTCGTTCCTCTGTTCCTGATTGCAGTTGGTTTTTATTTCACCTTGAGAACCAAGGCTGTTCAGATCCGTCTTTTCCCGGAGATGTTCAAAGTCGTAATGGAAAAGCCTGACAATGAGAACGGTATCTCATCATTCGGAGCTCTCATGGTATCAACTGCTTCCAGAGTAGGAACAGGTAATATCATAGGTGTATGTACCGCTATAGTACTCGGAGGTCCGGGAGCTATTTTCTGGATGTGGATCACAGCTATCATCGGCGGTGCTAATGCGTTCATAGAGTCAACGCTCGCTCAGATCTACAAGAAGAGAAGAGAAGATGACGGCACATATTACGGCGGACCTTCATACTACATGCAGAACGCTCTCGGCCAGAGATGGCTCGGTGTGCTATTCTCGATCCTTATCATCTTCACATATGCTGTAGGATACAACATGCTCGCTGCATTCAATCTGCAGTCGACATTCGCTACATTCAGCTTCTACGGCACATCGACACCGTACATCATCGGTATCATTCTGGCAGTTCTTTTCGCTGCTATAGTAATCGGCGGAGCAAGAAGACTTACAGATGTCACAGGACTTCTTGTACCGGTCATGGGTGTTGTATACGTTATCATGTCGATCATTGTACTGATCATGAACATCAAGAACTTCGGTACTATGTTCGGAATGATCTTCAGCAGCGCATTTGACTTCCAGGCTATCTTCGGCGGATTCACAGGATCCTGCATCATGTGGGGACTCAAGAGAGGTCTCTACTCCAATGAGGCTGGTATGGGATCTGCGCCTAACGCAGCTGCTACCGCAGACGTAGCTCATCCGGTCAAGCAGGGACTCGTACAGACTCTGTCTGTATTCATCGACACTATCCTGATCTGCTCAGCTACAGCGTTCATGTGCCTGTCCACCGTTTCAGTAGATCCGGCATCTTTCAATGTTGACGGAAGTGCTGATGCTGCCGGATATGTTCAGACATGCCTGCACACATCACTCGGCAATTTCGGACCTATCTTCATCGCAGTATCGATGTCGCTCTTCGCGTTTACTACACTTATCGGTAACTATTCATACTGCGAAGGATGTCTGGCATTCATTCTTAAGAGAGATATCACCAAGACAGAGGCTCTCATCTTCAGAATTATTGCTACGATTCTGGTATTCCTCGGAGCTATATCATCAGCAGGACTCGTATGGGATACAGCTGATATGTTCCAGGGCCTCATGGTAATCTGCAACATCCCTTCGATCGCTATCCTCGGCGGAGTCGCTTGCAAGGCTCTCAAGAATTACACCGATCAGAAGGCTGCAGGAAAGATGCCTGTGTTCAAGGCTTCGGATATCGGACTGGATGAGTCCAAGGTCGATTGCTGGAAATAGGACAAATACAGAATTATTTGTACGTGATGCAGGGGGAGCGATAATGCTTCCCCTTTCTTTGTAAAAATAGTTTAAGAATATAGCGCTAATATTGATTTGAGTACTAGTATTTGATTACAATTACAACAGATAAATAACTATAACTATTTCTTAGGAGAATGGTACGAAAGATATGAAAAGAAGAAGTATATCGCTCATATTGTGTATATCTGTGTTGATCTGTATGGCACCTGCAGCAGGTTCCTATGCGGAGGAACCTGCAAGCAGCATACCTCAGGCTGCGGACGGGCAGATCGTCGTGCTTTATGAGGACGGCGAAGTTGATACAGACAAGCCGGTTACTTCAGCAGAGAGGAGCAAGGCGCGCAAAGCTCCTGCTGCCGATTCATTCGGATCAGCGATGGAAGAGAGCGGGGGGCGTGCCGGCATCAGAGATGCTGAAAACACTCTCGGCCAGCAGGCAGATATTCTCGCGGATTCTCTTGGGGGAAACTATGTAATAGAGGATACCGTAGTTTTCGATGCTGCGTCTGAATCAGATAACGAAACTGTAGTAAGTGTGATCTCATCTGATAAGTATTCGACTGATCAGATGGAGGGGCTTCTGGAGAAAAACAACAGGGTCAAGGCAGCTGAACCTAATTATGTTTTCACTGCCTCGGCTGTGCCTGACTGGGATGACAGATATATCAATGATGTATGGCAGGTTGGAGAAAGAGGTATCAACGCCGATACAGCCTGGGAGAATCATGATATAAACAAGGCAGAGAACCCGGTCGTTATAGCTGTAATGGATACGGGTATTGACTACGCTCATCCGGATCTCGACGGCCGCATGTGGACAGAGCCTGAAGGCTTCAAGCTTAAAGGCTTCCACGGCATAGATTATGTTGACGGTGACGGAAAACCTATGGATGAGAACGGTCATGGTACACACTGCGCAGGCATAATAGCTGCAGAAGCTAATAACGCTGAAGGAACTGTCGGCGTGGCAGGAGCGTCAGACAAAGTGCAGCTTCTGTCAGTCAGAGTCCTCGACGAGGAGGGATCCGGATATCTCGAGTCTATAGTAGCCGGGTTCAATTATCTTGTAAGAGCTAAGAAAGCAGGCGCTGACATCAAGGCAGTCAATGTCTCGCTGGGTGCTGCGGTAGAGTCTGAGATATTCGATGAAGTTATTGAAAAAGCGGGTGAAGCGGGCATACTGACGATCGCTGCTGCCGGAAATGAAATGGCTGATAATGACGAAGTCCCGTCGGCACCGGCAAACTGCAAGTCAGACTATCTGATCTCTGTAGCTGCGCTTGATGATAACGGCGGTTTTGCTTCGTACTCGAATTACGGAAAGACCAAGGTCGATGTAGCAGCTCCGGGAAGCAATATACTTTCACCTGTCTGCTACGACAACTATATGCCTTTCCTCTATTCAAATGACACTCTTGCTGAGAACACTCAGACATATGGTGAGTTCGGCGGAGCTGTGATAGAGGAGACAACAGATGCTGACGGCAATACGGTCCAGTCCGTAAAGCCTGTATTGGGAACTGACTATGACGGCGAACCTATCACCGGGATCGATGAGTTCGGAAGTTCGGTATGCCTTTCCGACAAGGTAAAGGACAGCGAGGGGACAACATCACTTGAGCTGACTGATGCAGACGGATTCCCGATAGGCAATAACTCTACAAGCCTCAGATGGAATATCAGCAATGCATCCGCGGGAGATGTATATGTTCTCTACTTCCCTTATGAGAAGATGGCCAGCGGGCTCAATGATACAATGATGAATCTCGCGTACCGGACACATACTGAAGATGGCGGCGGATACGGAGAACTCCAGATAGGTGATGTGGTAGCGTACACAGATAAGAACGGAAACGTTTCGTACCGCACCACAGTCACAGATGAGATGTATGAAGGTATCGCAGAAATCAGCAAAGACTGGAACAGCATATGGAACGCATCCGGTGTGCTCGGAGCGCTGTATCCTCGAGGCAATATCAAAAGTATCATGAGCAGACTGGCAGTCGGAAAAGCCGGAGCCAATGATGCTTCCGGTGATATGGATCCATCCGGGGATCCGGCAGATGTTAAAACAGAGGACGGTTTCGGAGTAGGATTCGTGTATTCTGCATACGAAGACGGTGATGTCAGCATTGATATCAGTTCTCTCGGTATATCCAAGGTCCGCCCGGATACGAGTACATTCGGAAGATATGATATCTATTCGGGAACATCTATGGCTACACCTGTGGTATCGGGTGCTGTAGGACTGATCGCTGCGATGGAGCCTGATGCTGATGCCGCAAGCCTCAGAGACAAACTCTTCCAGACAACACACGGAGGATATGAGGACTTCTGCTCGACAGGCGGTGCTGTGGACTTTGCACAGTATCACAGCTCGGCAGAGAGCGGTAAACCGGCATTGAGCAGTGCCGTTGCGGACTACAAGGCAGGAACTGTGACTTTGGAAGGCAAAGCGTTCGGATCATCTCCGGAGGTGACAGCTTCGTTCACTTTTGCTGATAAAGAGGAGAAGATCGCTCCTGCAGATATCACAGTAAAAGACGGAAAGATCATCATCAAGGATAAGTACGGTCTTATCGGCAGTGAGGTGAAGTTCACCATCAAGAATGCAGAAACCGGACTTACGGGAAACCGCGCTTTCTATGTGGTCAGAGGACTCAGCCCATACAAAAAGCTCTTCAGTATTGCAAAGAGCGAAAGTGAAGACGGATATGACGATTGGTCCAAGGACGCGTCAGCGAAGCAGACTGTCAGCAGTGATGATACGGATCCTGAGCCATTCCCTGCGGGCTTGAAATATCTGCATGGCGCGAATAAGTATGTTCTGTACGATGATGACCTTCTCTATTCGATGACTGCAAACTCAAAGAAGAACAGAGCGGATGTTTATGAGATAGGGCAGACTGTTGCTGAAGCGATCAGCGACTACGCTGCGAAGATGTCCAAGAAGAATGAACTGTGGGCGCCTGACGATCCGGAACAGCTGGATGGTGAGATGGGTTATTATTCCGTATCTTCTTTAGCTGATCCTGTATACATGGGCAATCAGGTGTACAGACTTATCAAAGTCGATATGACAGACAGAGAAGCTGTTCTCCTGATGAAGATGGATATCAACAGGAACAGTAATAAGTGGAAGATCTGCTATGATTCACTCGCTGATTTCGGTTCTGCACCGGCGGATATCAACTGGCAGGATATGGAGCAGGCAGTCCTCGGCGCGTACAAGAGCAAGCTGTATCTGGTCGGAATGAAATATACTGACGAAGACGGCAGCATCATCGAGGATAAACGCACGTTTGCATGTACTTTGTCTGACAAGGGCAGCAAATGGGCACCTGCCGGAGAGCTCCCTGAACAGATGCTGAAAGGTAAAGCTCTCGGTCAGGGCGGCAGCCTGTACTATTTCCTCGGATTCGATGCGGATGATGAAGTAGTATATGATGTGTTCAAGTATGACGGAAAGAGCTGGACTGTTGCCGGAAAACTCCCGTATGCTCTGTTCAAGGACGGAGCGGGAGAAGTGGACTTCTGGTCTATGCTGGCCGGTATAGTTCCGGAAAACTACTTCCCGGCCGCATATGGGATAGACAGAGACGGTCTGCTGTTCGGAGGAACATCTTTCGATGGCGGCGGAGATACGTTCAGATTCAACACCAAGACCGGTAAGATCCAGCCTCTCGGCTATACTCTGTGGGGCGATATAACTGAAAGAGCAGTTGACGGAACGGTCGCAGGCAATCAACTCATAGCTCAGTATGACATAGATACAGGTGTAAAGACTGAAGCAAAGACGATCCCTGTCACTTCGGGATATGTTGATGTCAAGACCAAGATCACAGGTAAGGGAACCGGCTCAGTCGAAGGAAGCGGCAGCCATCCTATGGGAGAATCCTGTGATGTGGTCATCACTCCGGGAAGCGGCAGCTACATCTATGAGATCCATACCAAAGGGCTGACTAAGAACTTCAACAAGAAGTACGGAAAGCCGGGTACAGCATCCAAGGGAAGCCTGAAGACGTCATTCAGCGCTAAATCCAATGCGTCACTGACTGTACACTTCGGCAAGATCAGCACCAAGCTGAACGTCAAGAAGATCAAGAAGGTGAAGGTGGGCAAGCGCAAGCTCAAAGCCTCAACCAACGGAACTGTAAGCAGTGTAAAGTGGAAGAGCAGTAATAAGAAGTATGCTAAAGTCAATAAGAACGGAAGCATCACATTTACGAAGAAGGGCATAGGCAAGACAGTCAAGCTGACGGCTACAGCCAAAGATAACCCTAAACTCAAGAAGACGATCAAAGTCAAGATCGTAAAATAACTGTTCGAAGCATACATTCAGACAGAGAAAGGCAGGCGGTCCGGAGGGGCCACCTGCCTTCGTTGTTGGAGCGGTACAGCTTGATATGTTAAAATAACTGTGTATGACTAAAATCGTTTATATAGACGGACTTGCTGTCGAAGTGACACGCAAGCGCATCAAGAGGATAAATATGCGCATCAAGGAGCCTGAATGCAGGATCCTTGTTAGTGCGCCTTATTCTGTTTCCGACAGGGAGATCATTGCATTCGTAAGAGATAAGAGGTCATGGATCGAACGCGGCATAGAGCGGGTGAGGATCAGAGCGGCGGCTCATCCCGAACCGGCAGATGACAGAGATAAGGAGCTGCGCCGGCGCGAATTGAAGAGCAGGATCGCATATCGCCTTCCGGAGATCGAAAGGCTGACAGGCCTGCACTGCAGCGGCTGGACGGTAAGAGATATGCATTCGAGATGGGGCAGCTGCAATACAGTTACAGGTCATCTCAACTTCAGTCTGATGCTTGCGACCCGATCAGATACGGAACTCGATTATGTGATCCTTCATGAACTGGTACATACTGTCGTACCTAACCACGGCAGTGATTTCTATGCTCTCATGGACAGATTTATGCCCGGCTGGAAACAGATCAGAAGAGCAATGAAGTATTAGCTGTCAAGCATCAACACGTTAACCACAGGACAGGAGCCGGAATGGAAGTACCTCAACTGATAATCGATCTTGCAATAATGCTGACTACAGCAGCTGTAGTCACGATACTTTTCAGGAAGCTCAGGATCCCGACGATCCTAGGATATATTCTTGCGGGCTTTATCATCGGGCCGCATTTCCCGATGTTCCTGGATATAGAGAGCACAGAGTCAGTAGAGACGTGGAGCGAGATCGGAGTTGTCATAATCCTGTTCCATATCGGATTGGAGTTTGACTTCCATAAGCTGTCTGATATAGGGAGTACTGCTATCGTATCTGCACTTGTCAAAATGTCGGGAGTAATGTTCGTAGGATACGGCTTTGGCCTGGCTATGGGAATGTCGGTGATGAATGCCATATTCCTGGGAGCCATGCTGTCGATCAGTTCTACGGTCGTCATCCAGAAGTGCTTTGAGGAGCTGGGGATAGCCAGGAGAAAATTCGCAGGCCTTGTAATGGGGTCCCTGGTGATGGAGGATGTACTTGCGGTATTCATGATGGTGATATTGACAACGATAGCTGCCAGCCGCGGAGGATCATCTCACGGAATGGGAGTTCATCTGGCACTGATGATATGCTATCTCATCCTCTGGCTCATACTCGGAATATACTTCATACCTACGATCCTTGATAAATATATGAGCCTCATGAGCAATGAGATGCTCACGCTGTTGAGCTTGGGCATGTGTTTCCTGATGGCTCTGCTTGCCAATCGTCTGGGCTTCTCGATGGAACTCGGAGCCTTTCTGGCGGGATCCTTCTTCGCCGGGACGAAGCATGTCCACAGGATAGAAAGTGTTACGGCGGGCATCAAGGATATGTTCGGAGCCATATTCTTCCTGTCTGTAGGGATGATGGTAGAGCCGAGTGTGATCGCAGAGCGTTGGACATCTATTATTCCGATCGCTGTTATTGCAGTAGTCGCAAAGCTGTTCTTCGCCACAATAGGAATGATGCTGTCAGGGCAGGATCTTGATACAGCTATAAGGGGCGGAACGTCGCTGGCCCCTATCGGAGAATTCTCATTCATTATCGCCAGTCTCGGAATATCCCTCGGAGTCATGGATGACTATCTGTATCCGGTCATCGTAGCGTCGTCGATACTGACTATAATCTTCACTCCTGTGCTGATAAGGAAATCAGATAACATAGTTGCTGCTGTGACATCTGCTATCCCGCCGGGGCTGCTTGAGAGGATCGAGAGCTACACATCTGATGACCAGGACACTCAGGAGCACGCTTCGGAATGGAAAGTCTTCCTGGTAGATTACTTTATCAAAGTGGCGATATACGGAAGCATCATGCTTGTAACAGCTATCGCGGGATGCGAGCTGCTGCAGCCTGCTCTCGGATCGATAGCCGGAGAGATGCCGTCTAAGGTGATCGTAAGCGTATTGATCTATCTCGTCATAATAGTGTTCTCGAGGCCGCTGCTCGGCAAGAGGAGTGTCGCGTTTACACAGCTGTGGATGGACAGATTGGCGAACAGGCCGCCTCTTGCGGTAATGATCCTGCTGAAGTTCGTCCTGATGGGTGTAATAGCATCGATTCCTCTGGTTTCACTGTTCGACCTGCACGGAATTATACTGCTCATCGTGCCGGCGGCTTTGTACATATTCGCGAGATCAGATTTTGCGGCTACATATTATCTGCAGCTTGAGACGCGGTTTCTGGCTAATCTCAATCAGAAGACGATGGAGAAGAGAGGCGGAGCAAGAAGCGATCAGCATTGGCTCGAAGAGGATTACAGTATATTCAGCTGGTTCGTTCCGGAAGGCGCGGGATATGCGGGAAAATCGATCGAGAAGCTTGCCTGGGGCAAGAAAGAAGGCGTTTATGTTGTAAAGCTCAAGCGAAACGATAAGAGTACTGTGATGCCTCCGGCAAGGACTGTGATCCAGGCCGGTGACAAAATATATGTTATAGGTGACCGCCAGTCTCTGGAGACCTTCAGCAAGACTCTGGAGCTTGACAAGGAGCCGCTGATCCGTACTCTCAAGGACTTCCTCGATGGAGCATATCCTGATGAAGAACATGCTCTCGCGTGCGCGGCGATAGAAGTCCGTGGTACAGAGCCGTATGTGGGAAAGCCTATAAGAAAAAGCGGCATCAATGCTCGTGCGCACTGCATGATCCTGGGATTGGAGAGAGATGGTTATGCGAACATGATGCCGGATGCCAATCTCCTGATATCTGAAGGCGACATACTGTGGATAATCGGGACTAACGATAACCTCAGCCGTATCGCTTCCAGATCTGTAGGAAGAAGGGGTGTACATCGCGAGACTGCAGTGCTGGACGCTAAAGTAATAAAGAACGCAATGGAGAAGTCCGGAGCAGCACAAGCTGCCGGGGCTCTGCCTGAACAGAAAAATCAAACAGAGCAGGAGACACGAAAGGAAGGTGAGGACTGATGAGCTGGGAAGTAGTATCAAATTATATACTGCCGCCGCTTGTCGGAGCCGTCATAGGTTATTTTACCAATCTGATCGCCGTAAAAATGCTTTTCTTCCCCCATGAGGAGAAGCACATATTCGGTCACAGGGTTCCTTTCACTCCGGGCGCGATACCTAAGGGCAAATCACGACTGGCAAGATCGGCAGGCAAGATCGTCCAGGATGAGCTGTTCACCAGAGAAGATATATCATCCAAGCTGCTTACAGAAGAAGTCGAGAAACCTCTTATAGACAAAGTAATGCAGATCCTTAATGAGGATATCAGGAACACGGGCGCTGTACTTGCGGGCGGCGCAGATAAATATGACAAGCTGGAAAAGAGCTTTGTCGATCTGCTTTCAGTCAAGATCACAGATGCTGTCAGGAGGATGAACATACCGGGAGCTGTCAGACAGGAAGGTATTCGTATGATCGGCGAGCACGTACAGAACTCACGGATACTTAGGGCTGTAGTACCGGAAAACCTGGTCGACAGGATAATGCAGAGTGTCGCTGAGAAGATGGAGGATTTCATAGATGCGAGAGCTCCGGAAATGGTGAGAGAAATCACTTCATCCAGGATCCATGACCTGGGGGACAGGACGCCTATACATGTTCTTGATCAGGCCGGTTATGACAGAGAATTCGTCAGAGCCAAGATCACTGCTGCTTACAGAGAGTCAGTTGTGAATGCGGTCAACTCGGCTTTGAGGCGCATAGATGTGGCTTCTGTAGTGGAAAGCAAGATAAATTCGATGTCCGCTGAAGACCTCGAGAAGGGCGTAATGGCAGTAATGAAAAACGAGCTGAGCATGATAGTCAATCTCGGAGCGCTGATCGGGCTTGTTATTGGAAGTATCAACATATTCATTTGAAAACATCAAGGATGACAGACGAAGACAGAGCAATCCTGAATAAGATAAAGGCGCTTGAAGAGGCCGGAGTCCTCGACAATCTGATCGGGAATACCTATGGGGAAGAGATGGGACCAGAGAAAGCCGTTGATCATAGAGTACAGGAGCCTGATTATGTGGTGTTCGACCATGTTCGCAAGGTCTACCATGTCGGAGAGATGGACATCGAGGCATTGTCTGATGCTACTTTTTCAGTGAAGAAGGGAGAACTGGCGATAGTTGTCGGAGAATCCGGAGCGGGCAAGACGACACTCCTGAATATTCTCGGCGGTATGGATACACTGACCGACGGAAGGGTCATTCTTGACGGCAAAGAGATAAGCCGGATGAGTCTGCGGGAGCTGACAAGATACAGGCGATATGATATAGGCTTCGTCTTTCAGTTCTACAACCTTGTTCAGAATCTGACCGCTCTTGAGAATGTATCTCTGGCTACTCAGATCTGCACTGACCCACTTGATCCCGCAGAGACTTTGAGAGCTGTCGGACTGGGCGACAGGATGAACAACTTTCCGGGGCAGTTATCCGGAGGGGAGCAGCAGAGAGTGGCAATTGCCAGAGCGCTCGCTAAGAATCCTAAACTCCTCTTGTGTGACGAGCCTACCGGAGCTTTGGATTACAATACGGGCAAAGCGATCCTGCAGCTCCTGCAGGATCAGGCGCACAGATCCGGGACGACCGTTATCATCATCACACATAACAAGGCCATCACTCCGATGGCTGACAGGATAATAAGTGTCAGGAGCGGCAGAGTCCAGGATGTAACAGTCAATCCTGATCCTGTGCCGGTAGAAGAGATAGAGTGGTAAGACCGGTATGCTGAAGAAATCCACACTGAGAGAAATAAAGACATCGATCGCGAGGTATCTTGCGATCTTTGCGATCGTTGCTCTTGGTGTCGGTTTTTTTGCCGGACTTAAAGACTGCAAGCCTTCTATGGTCAAGATGGCTTCTGATTATCTGGAAGAGCACAACTTCTATGATTATCAGATAGCATCATCCTACGGGATAGATGATGAGAGCATAGAGATCGCCGAAGGCTGGGAAGGAGTTTCCGGAGCGGAAGGCTCCCTGCAGATCGATGTCATGGCGAAGGCAGGAGACGGTGATTCCAGGGCTCTCAGAGCGATATCCCTGCCTGAGAACATCAATACACTGAGTGTGGTAACAGGGCGTCTTCCTGAGAACGAGAATGAATGCGTGATCGATGATTACAGCTATTCCGAAGACGGCTACACTAACGGAGACAAGATCATTCTCACTGATGAGAATGATAAGGACAAGCTGAAACAATTCCGGTCTGATGAGTTCACCATTGTCGGTACTGTGACTACGCCGATATTCCTTGATTATCAGCGCGGGTCAACGGACATAGGGAACGGAAGCCTCGATACATTCTTCTACATTCAGAAAGAGGCTTTTGATGAAGATTATTACTCGGCGCTCTATGTGACTCTTGAGGGAGATGAGGAGCCTTTTTCTGAAGAGCTGGATGATAAGCTCGAAAGCGTATCCGGAAGCATGGATGATCTTGCTGACAGGGTAAATGACGCCAGAAGGGAGACTGCGAGAAAAGAAGCGCAGGAAAAGCTGGATAAGAAGAAGAAGGATTATGAGGACAAGCTCGCTGATTATGAGAAGGAAAAAGCGGATGCGGAGAAGAAGATAAGAGATGCCCGCAATCAGATAAACAGCGGAGAGAAGACGATAGCCGGAACGCGCAAAGAGATCAAAGCTCAGATCAAAGACCTGAAGGGTAAGAAGAAACAGGTCGAGAAGGGCATCAGCAGCGCGGGAGCTATTGCGGAAGGAAAGGCCTCGGGGGAAAGGGAGAAATTAAAAACCGCCCATGAAGCCGGCCTGATATCTGATGAGGAATATAAAGCCGGTATGGCAGCTATCGACAAACAGGTGGCTTCCGGTACCAAGAAGGCGGTAAAGAAACTTAAAAAACAGCTCAAACAGATCAATAACGGTATCAGCAAGGCGGAAAAAGGTCTGAAGACTCTGGACAGTAAAGAAAAAGACCTGAACAAGAACCGCAAAACTCTGGACAGAGAGCAGCGCAAAGCCGACCGTGAATTCGCAGATGCACAGAAGAAACTTGATGAGGCAAAGGAAAAGCTCGACGAAGCGCAGGAAAAAATAGATGATATGGAGACAGGCAATTCGTACGCCTTCTCCAGAAATGACAATGCCGGATATTCATCATTCGACAGCAACTCCAGCATAGTGAGCAATATAGCCAGGATATTCCCTGTGTTCTTCTTCCTCATAGCCGCTCTCGTCTGTATGACGACGATGACCAGGATGGTCGAGGAGCAGAGGACACAGATAGGGGTCCTCAAGGCACTCGGGTACAGCAATTCACAGATAGTAGCTAAGTATATGTTCTATTCCGGAAGTGCCGCTTTTCTGGGGGCGTGTGTGGGATTCTTCGCAGGCTGCAAGGTGTTCCCTACCGTGATATGGAATGCGTATACTATGATGTACAGCTTCAGCCCGACGGTCGACTATGTAATAGATCCGGTGCTGGGGATAATATCTCTTTCAGCCGCTCTGGTCTGCTCGATGGGTGCTACATGGATATCTATAGCTCAGGACTTCAGGGTATCTCCGTCTGAACTGATAAGACCCAAAACACCGCCTGCAGGCAAGAGAATACTGCTTGAGCGCGTGACGCCTCTGTGGAAGCGGATCAGTTTTCTGTATAAGGTATCGATCAGAAATATATTCAGAGACAAGAAAAGATTCCTGATGATGGTGATAGGAGTGAGCGGATGCACTGCTCTTCTCATAGCGGGACTGGGTATACGCACGACGATAGCCAAAGTAGCGGATCATCAG
>SVCR01000293.1 GCA_015058265.1 Clostridiales bacterium | reverse complement strand
ATGCCATCTTGTTGCCGTGATCTTCGGAAACAGTGAACTCTGCCTTCTCAGCTTTCTCTGCAACGAGCTTTTCATTCTTGATCGTCTGCAGCTCGTCTGTCTGAGGTACAGGTACCCATACTTCTACGACATCGCCTTTTCCGTATCTCTCAGCGCTGGACATATCGATGACTGTGGTCATAGTTCTTGCTTTGGCCTCGCCGATAACAGGAGCCTTCTCTGATACTGCTCCGTCATTTGTGACCCATTTATCCTTAACTCCGTTAGCGCCGCCCTGGAGATATGTTACGATGCTCATATCTTTTTCTGCAGCCTGGAGAGCTGACAGAGCATTCTTAGCAAGCATGTTGCCGCTGACACATACGATAACTATAGACTCTGCATCCTTATTGTCATCGTACACCTTAGCGATAGCTGCCTGCTCTGCCGGTGTGTAAGGGTTGCTTACAGGGCAGTTGATGGATCCAGGAAGATGTCCCTTGACATATGTTGCATATGGTCTAACATCGATCAGGACCTCTGATCCGTCAAGCTCATCTGCTTTTGTAGCCCACTCAGGCCATACATCAGGATCGAAGAAATCTACCGGTCCTTCAGGCTGTTCCTCGATATCGAGTTCAACCGGAGTTCCCGCATAGTCTGTGTATCCTGCTCCATTGACCTGCTCAGCGAATACGCATGCGCTATCATTAGCAGGGTCAAAGCCTTCAGGGAGATCGAAGGTTGCAGTACCTGCATCGATATCAGCTACTTTACCATATTCAACGATCTCTCCATCAGCGTTTTCAACGAGAAGGCTGAGCTGGGTCGCTCCTTCACCGCTGTAATCATAAGTTACGCTGGCCTTGTTGCCTTCAACTGTACATTTGGTAACATCAACCGTCTGTGATTCATCTTCCAGAGTGAACTTCCACTCATTAGACTCAGTCGCTGCAGGAGCTGCAAGAGCAGTCTTGTCATAGTCATTAGCGACAGTCATGAACACCTTCGAGCTGTCGATATTCATAGCAGGAGCATACTCATTGTTTTCATTACTGATTGCTCCACTCATAATAAACTCTGAATCAATAGTAGATGTTGCGACATAGTCGTTAGCATCCTTCTGCGGGGATCTGAGTGTGGTGTAAGAATAACCAGTTCCAAATCCCTCGTATTCTCTTCCCTCAATACTGCCATAATTCGCATTGCGGAACTCATCAACAGAGAGAATGAACAGTTTATCTCCTTCAAGAGGAGCAAATGGATACTCATACCCAAATAAGTCATCTACATATGCCTCTCCATCTGTTTTTACGCTCTCGATGATTGCAGCCTGTTCCTGTGCAGTAAAGTTATCACTCAGGAATTTGTTGTTGAGGTACTCGCAGACGTCACTGCTTGACCAATCATTAGTAGTTCCGAATGCTCTTGTAAAGAGATCCTTCTTGCTCACCAGAAATACGGAATCGTCGCTGCCATAATCCGCACTTGCTGAATCAAGCACAAGATATTTAGTCGGAGCTGAATCGTATTTTCCGAAATAAACGATACTCTTGACATTCCCGCCTACTTCAGGATCTTCAAGCGCATCTGTCCCGAGGTTGACTGTCATTGCAGCATTCTCATCCTCTGCATAAGCAGGGACAGCCGCAAACTCAAAGCCCATGAATGACAATGCGACTGCGAAAGCAAGGAGCATCGTCAAGATACGGGACTTCATCAGTGTTTTTTTCATAAAAAACCCCCTATATCTAGTTGCAGTAGTAATAAATTCCACAATAAAAATAATCCCTTTGCGCGGGTTTATTCAAATAAACCCACTCTATTTAGGCGTCGGCCATTATAGGTGTATTCTATGACTGTCAATTCGCATGCTGCACCGCAGCACAAACATTGATAAACACGGTCTTTCTCCCTTTCAGATCAGCTTTTCTGCATTGTCAGGCTGAGTAGAATAATCAGTCAACGCATGATATATTATTGAAAGAATATCGGAGGATAACACAACGTGAGATATAAGTTTCATTATATTTTGATAATTATTGCTGCGCTGTGTCTGATGCTGCAGATATCACCGGCATACGCAGCTGACGATATGACTGTCATTCGACTCGACAGCCCTGAATCGGCTGCAGCCATCCTTCACAGCAACCGGTCACATGTGAAGAAAGCTCCGGCTCAGGATCCGGACAAGGACGGGGAGCTATCATATGAAGACTTTGACACGGCGCGCAGACTGATAATCTGTGACGCACCTGAAGATATCTCGGATGAATTATCCGTACTTGACCCTTCCGAGGCTTATTACTACTCCGAAGGAAGATTCTACATAGTAAAATACCCTTCTCCTGCTGATGCGGACGATGCACTTAACGTAATCAACGCCCGTCATCCGGAGTGGAATGCATTTCATGATATAACCGTACGATGTGATTCGCTGAGCTCTTCCGGCAACGGGATCGGCGCTCCTTCCCCATATGACGGAATAGCTGCTATGGGTCTGGACAAAGCCTCCTCTGCTTGCAAGGATGTAACCGGCAGCCTGACTGTAGCTGTTCTGGACAGCGGGATAGATAAAGATCACCCATGGTTCACAGACCGTCTCGATCGCGAGAACAGTATCAACCTGTCCGAGGACGAGCCTGACGATCCGGATGCTTATGACGGCTTTCTCTCCATAAGCGGTGATGGTGATCACGGAACACATGTGTCAGGTATCATCACTCAGGGAACACCTGAGCAGGTCGGGATAATGATGGTCAAGATATTCGGGAAGAAGGCCAAAGCGCCGCTTTCTCTTATAACCATCGCGGTCGACTATGCATCAGAACACGGGGCGGAGATCATCAATATGAGTCTGTCGCAGCTCACGCCGCAGAATGATGAAACAGCGTTGGTCGAAGATGCTTTCTCCAGAGCTCTGGACAGAGGCTGCATCATTGCAGCCGCGGGAGGAAAC
>SVCR01000292.1 GCA_015058265.1 Clostridiales bacterium | reverse complement strand
GCACCTTCCAGCTCACGGATATTGGACTTGATGTTGGTGGCGATGTACTGGAAGACTTCATTATTAATAGAATATCTCTCCATTTCCGCCTTCTTCTGCAGGATCGCCATCCTGGTCTCATAGTCCGGCATCTGGATATCCGCAAGAAGACCGGATGCGAATCTGGTCCGCAGTCTCTCATCCAGCGTGTCGAATTCCTTCGGAGGACGGTCTGAGAAGATGATGATCTGCTTCTCTATCGCGATCAGCTCGTTAAAGGTGTGGAAGAACTCTTCCTGAGTTGATTCCTTTCCTATAATAAACTGTATATCATCGATCAGAAGAATATCGATGCTGCGGTATCTGTGACGGAAGCTGTTGATCAGAGAAATATTGTTGGAAGTTCTCAGAGCATCGATCAGTTCATTGGTAAAGGTCTCAGAAGAAACATACCGGACAGTCTTCTCAGGCTGAGTCGATATGATATGACCTGCAATTGCATGCATCAGATGCGTCTTTCCAAGTCCGGGGCCTCCGTAAATGAAAAGAGGATTGTACATACGTCCCGGAGATTCCGCTACTGCGACTGCAGCCGAATGCGCAAACTTATTATTGGACCCGACGACAAAGTTCTCGAAGGTATACTTCGGGTTCAGTCCCGCGTCCAGAAGGCTCATATTCACTTTGGGATCACCGCCCGGGATCTCGACTCTTGAAGCCTGACCATTGCGCAGACTGTCTTCCTTAGCCTCTTCAGGAAGGATAAAACCGATCTCGTATTCTGTTCCTGTGATCTCTGCGACGGCAACCTTCAGGGGAAATACGTATTTCTTCGATATATAATCAATTCCCATCTGACCTGTGGGAACGAGGATGATCACTGTATTATCCCGTACACCGTGAACTTCCAGCGGCTGCAGCCAGGTCCGGAAAGCCACGTCCGTTACATCAAATTCCTTCTTAACACTCTGAAGGATCTCATTCCATACTTCTTTGCTGATTTCCATAGTTAACCTTCTATTTAGAATGACAACACAATATCACAATAATTCTATAAAAAAGTCCGTCAATTTTCAAATCAGCATCGATGGAGAATGTGGATAATTAAAAAGGCGATAAACAGGGAATTTCTGAAAGTTATCAACGGTTCCTGCACGACTTCTCCACAGGTTTTCCCGTATGAGTGGATAAAAATGTGGAGAACTTTTGTCCTTGACTCACACATACCATCTGAATATAATTAGAACGATGTTTTCTCGAAATATGGCGGGATACAGAAACCCATTAAGATAGATTACTGGGAAGTGAAGGGGGTGCAGTTCTATGAAGATGACATTTCAGCCGAAAAAGAGACAGAGATCAAAAGTCCATGGCTTCCGCAGCAGGATGAGTACAAAGGGCGGCAGAAAAGTTCTCCAGGCCAGAAGAGCCAAGGGAAGAAAAGTTCTTTCCGCATAAGAAGGGTTGAGGAGAGTTTCGAAGTTCCGATTCGAAACTCTTTTTGTTTATGGTTGTATTATGATCAAATCGGAAAGTTTAAAAAAGACCAGGGATTTTTCAGTCGTCTATCAGAAGGGAAAATCCATCGCGAACCGTACACTGGTTCTCTATGTTCTGCGTGTAAAGGACAGGGATACGAACCGGATCGGCATATCCGTGAGTAAAAAGGTCGGAAACAGCGTAGTCCGCCATCACCTGACAAGACTTGTCAGAGAAAGCTATCGTCTACATGAAAATGAATTCGTTGGGGGCATCGACCTGATCGTTCTGGTCCGGCCCGGCGCGAAAGAAAGCGATTTCTTTACTATTGAACGCGCGCTGCTCTCATTGGGAAGAAGAGCAGAAATCATCGACAATCATACGGAGGCAGCGATATGAAAAAGATCATGTTATGGTCCATTCATAAATATCAGAAATATCTGTCTCCGGTTAAAACGACCCGGTGTCCGTATTATCCAACCTGCAGCAATTATGCTCTGCAGGCAATTGAAAAATACGGTGCAGTCAGGGGCGGGATACTTGCCGGATGGAGGATCCTCCGATGCAATCCGTTTTCGCACGGAGGGTATGATCCGGTACCGTAATTTCATTTATATAAGAGGACAGACGAATGAGTTTACTTACCAAGAGCGGTGGATTTCTTGGCCCGGTCGCTACAGTGCTCGGATACGTGATGAGCGGTATTTTTGCAATTCTTGTGGCGATCAATATTCCGAATATCGGCCTTGCGATCATATTGTTCACCATCGTCATCTATATGCTGATGCTTCCGCTGACCTACAGACAGCAGAAGTTCTCCAGGATGACCCCGCTTATGAATCCTGAACTGAACGCGATCCGCGAAAAGTACAAGGGAAAGCAGGATCAGGTATCCATGCAGCGCATGAATGAAGAGACCCAGATGGTCTATGCCAAGTACGGCGTCAATCCTGCAGGCTCCTGTGTACAGCTGGCGATCCAGATGCTGATTCTGTTCCCGCTGTACCGCGTGATCATGAACATTCCGGCATACGTATCGCAGGTCAAGGACGTATTTACCTCACTGGCCGGGCAGCTCTACACAACTGCAGGTGCTGAGGAATATCTGAAAGAGATCGCGACAGGTATTCAGGCGACTACGATCAACAAGAGCTTCACAGAAAACACGATCATTGATACGCTGTACAAGTTCCGTCCGGCAACCTGGACAGGACTTGCGGAGAAGTTTCCCGATCTGAGCGACGTTATCGCAAAGACTCAGAAAACGATCGGCGGCATGAACAATTTCCTCGGACTGGATATTGCAAACACGCCGATGAACATTATCAGAGAACATGCTTCCGTATGGCTGGTGATCGCGGCTGTTCTTGTTCCGATTCTTGCTGCTCTCTCCCAGTGGATCTCCGTCAAGCTTTCCATGGCCGGAAGTCCGCAGCCGGAGGGAAATGACCAGATGGCAGGCACCATGAAGACCATGAACAATGTCATGCCT
>SVCR01000291.1 GCA_015058265.1 Clostridiales bacterium | reverse complement strand
CCGCTACCGGTATGCATTCAAGGTTCCTGACCTCTATGCCCGACAGGAAGTCGAGGCCTTCAGTCACTGAGCTGTCACAGTTATTGTACATCTCGGCACTCCTGCCGGTGAAGACCCGTCCGACGATATTGCCCTTAAGCGGGCATTCGGCTGTAGTCAGGTTGAAATCACCCACCCAGTATGCCGGACGAAGCACCCCTCTGTCTTCACTCCTGTCCGGATACCAGACGACTGCGTATTCAAACCCGAAGTCCTCAAGGATTATATCAAGGCCTTTCTGAAGGCCTTCCTGAAGATCCTTCGCCTCCGGTATTGCGGCGTTCAGCCGCTTCATTGCTTTCAGATAGCTGATTTTAGAATCTGTCATCGTTCCCACCTTTTATCTCTCTATGCCTTGCTTATATCCGTCAGATCGAGTTTGCTGATCGGTTTTACCGCTATCATGTTGGTTATGATCACATAGACCATGGTCACGGCAACTCCGAATACACATCCCGGTACACTAGGCGAACTCAGCATGCACTGACCTTCCATCTGCAGAGATGAGTTGAGCATGCCGGCGAGAAGTATTCCCGCGATCACTCCGATGATCGTGGCAAGCACGGTCAGGAATATGTTGTCCCTTATGATATACATTCTTGCCGCTCCCACTGAGAAACCGTTTATCCTCATGACGGTAAGCTCCATCTTCTTCTCCTTTACGAACTGTATGTTCAGATTCAGGAGTATCAGGAAGGCTATTACCGCCGAGAGCACGAGCACAAGACCGAGTATGCCCCCGTATATCAGCTTCATGTTGCTGAAGAACGACATGCAGGCATCGTAGTCGTCGACGCATCCGAGTACGCCGTCAATATCGGCAAGCGCTCTCGCTGTCTCATCGGACACCGACGTCAGGACAGCGTTAGGTTCATAATCTTTTCCCGTCACCTTTTCGTAGACATCCGAGGTCATGAACAGGCGATAGGCCCCGGAGTCATAGCATCTGTACAGCCCTGCCACTTCAAATCTGTAATTGTCTCCGCTGTAGGAGGTTATTTTCATGACATCGCCCGCAGCAGTCCCGTAGTCCTTGCCTTCGGCCTGCCATACCATGACCCCCTTATCGCTCAGGTCGATCTCTTCATGTGTATCGGGATCCTGAAGGTTTACCATCGTCCTGAGACTCTCCGGGTCATCCGTCACGATGAGTCTCACGCTTCCTGTCTTCTCTCCGCTTCTTGAGAGCAGAGCGTCTTCGGAATATACCTTTACATACTTCGCGCCTGCTTCATCGAGCATGCTTATTACCTTTTCTTCGCTTTCATCATCGGAATACTGCACAGTATGATCGAAGCGGAACAGCTCATCATATTGCGTCTGCGGAGTCTGTATCAGGGTAAAATACAGCGATGCAGGCGCGATCAGCAGTGCGATACTGCCCGCTATACCGACTATGGTGGCGATGACCCTGGAGCTGTCCATCGAGATATTGTAGACAAAGGACTGTATGCTCACAGACGCCTTTCGTACAATAGTGCTCCTGCTGATGAGGGTAAATATCCTGCTGTTTTCCTTGCTGTTGTTCAGCAGGCTGGTGATCCTCATCCTGAGCTGCTTCGCGGATGCAAATACTGCTATCAGAAGCATGAAAGCATACTCTGCGGCAACGACGATCAGGGTCTGTTTCACATCGTAATAGTCGTATGTCTCACCCGCACTTCCGAAGGTCAGCGTAGAAGTGACGACCTGCTGTGTGACGCGTGACATCATGAACGCTGTTGAGATGCCCATCACCACGCCAAGCGTTACAGCCAGCGCTGCGTACATAAGATACTTAGTCGTGACCGCGCCTCTTGTAAAGCCGTTTGCCATCTTGGTGCCTATGAGCCGCTTTTCCTCCTCCACTATGCGAAGGATCGTGGAATAGCATACGAGCAGTCCTACGGCAAAGAAGAACGATGAAAAGACAGACGCGACCTTGCCTCCGGTCTTCTGTGCCACATTGACCGAATAAAAACCGAAGGTGGATGTGATATCCGTAAGGCTCATGCTGTTGTCGTCGCCCAGCGCACCGGTGATGCGGTCCTCCGCTGCCTGGACTTTACTGCTGTATCCGGCGGCAAATCTGTCAGCCCCTTCAAGGCTCTTCATTCGCATGAGAACGGCATTGTATTTGCCGGAATATACATCATCATTGAACGCGCTCTCATCGACCATCGCGTAGTAACGGAAAGAGCGTCTGTAAGCAGCTGAATACCCCTTGGCCGAACCCTCGGCCGAGGATATGAATTCGGGGTGCTGCACTATTGCTGTGATTTTGAATCTCGACTTTCCGAGGCTGCTCACCGGATAGCCCGTAAGCTCTTCGAGCGAACTGTCCAGCGATATGATGTCGCCGAGGCTGTAATACCTGTCTTCAGCCATTTTGCGGTCTATCGCTATCTCATCAGGCGCCTGAGGCAGCGTACCCTCTATGATCTCGAGCTTATCTATATCATCCGTGACGGAGATCACGGAGAAGAGTTCTCTCTCCCCGTTTATGCGCATGAATGCATCCGCTGTATATATGCCCTCGGCAGCGGCTACATCATCTATCGCGCGTATGCGGTCGATCATAGCATCATCGAAGCCGTCCGCAGAGACCGCCCTGAGGTCCATCACCGCATGTTTATCATAATACCTGTTGGTCATTATCGCGACGGCAGGCCCTGACCAGCTGGTCCCGAGCAGATTGCCCACGCTCATGCCCACGAACATTATCAGGGCTATGAACGATACCAGCGTCACCCTGATCGTCTTGACAAGATCGACCCATTTCATTTTACTCATCTGATCCCGCCCCTTCCAACGAGTCTTTGAGTCTGCTCAGTGCATCCTCCCTGAGAGCTTTGCTGTCCGGCTTGCCCAATATCGACATCGGAAAAGCATCGTACAGAAGAAGGTACTTCGGCTGCTTGAATCTCGTGTAG
>SVCR01000290.1 GCA_015058265.1 Clostridiales bacterium | reverse complement strand
ATGGTAACGTAGACTACTGCTACATCAACCCTAATTGCGACAACAAGGTGTTCTCAAACAAGAACTTCAGACTTGCGCTTAACTATGCACTTAACAGGGTTGAGTACAACCAGCTCGCTAACAGTGGACTCTATGAGCCATACAACGCTCTTCTGTTCCCTGGCCTGTCAGGTAAGGACGGCAAGACTTACGGTGAGACATATGATGTTGACTCATATGCTTATCCTATCGAAGGAGATGAGAAGAAGGCTCAGGAATACCTGGCTCAGGCTATGTCAGAGCTCGGAATCAACAACGCTTCTGATATCGAGATCGAATTCGTTACTACAGACGCTGAATCCAACAAGAAGATCGCTGAGGTTCTTCAGGAACAGTGGCAGAATGTACTTGGAATCAAGGTCAACATCCGTCAGGTAACTTATGCAGATATCTATGGCGAAGTTTATCCTAAGGCTGATTATGAGATCGGTTATGCAGGATGGGGCCCAGACTATGATGACCCTACTACATATCTGAACCTGTGGCTCACAAGCACAACAACTTATACACCGTACAGCAATCCTGACTTCGATGCTAAGATGGCAGAGGCTCAGGCAGAGATCAAGGATGCTAACAAGAGAATGGATCTTCTGAATGAAGCAGAGCAGATCCTGATCGAGGACGGTGCATGGGTACCTCTTCAGGCAAGGAACCAGTCCTACCTGCTGAATCCTAAGATGAAGGACGTTACCTTCTATTCATTCAGCATCAATATTGACTGGGCATATGCTGATATTGAAGAATAATGTTATTATACAGAGTAAGTAATACAGTAAGATATTAATGGTACAATTTAAGAAAAGCCCCGGTACCATGCCGGGGCTTTTCTCACTATTCAGGAGGATTACCTGATGACAAGATATGTAATTAAGAGGGTCATCGCTGCTATCCTGACCCTGTGGGCGCTGATCACGATCGTATTCTTCCTCGTCAGGCTGATGCCGGGCGATCCGTTTACTGATCCTAAGTTGACCCCTCAAGTAGCAGAAAACCTGAGCAAGTATTATGGTTTTGACAAACCGCTGATCGTTCAGTACTTCCAGTATCTGGGCAATCTGCTTCATGGCGACTTCGGATTCTCTATGAAGTATACCAATAAAACAGTTAACTATATTATCGGACAGACATTCCCGTTCTCAGCCGACCTCGGCATCAGGGCACTCTGCCTTGCGATTTCTTTCGGACTTGTTCTCGGTATAATCGCTGCAAGAAAGCGCGGAACTAAGATCGACTTCTTCTGCGTAATTATTGCGATCATCGGCACAAGTATTCCGGACTTCATCATGGGCGCTCTGCTTCAGTACTTTTTCGGAATCAAATGGGGACTGCTTCCGGTAGCTCAATATAAAGGCTTTTCATATACCATCCTGCCCGCTACGGCTCTGGCATTCTACACTCTCGCGTCAGTTTCGCGAATTATGAGAGCGAGCATGCTGGAGGTAACGACTCAGGATTATATCAAAACTGCAAGGTCAAAAGGCTTATCTGAAACGCGTATTACGATCAAGCATCAGATAAGAAATGCTATCATGCCGGTAATGACGATACTCGGACCTACGGTAGCTGCCGTTCTCACAGGAACATTCGTAATCGAATCAATTTTCGCTATTCCTGGCATGGGTAAATATTACGTTGAAAGTGTCAATAACAATGACTATTCTATGATCCTGGGTATGACTCTGTTCTATGGTATTTTCCTTGTAACAGCTAACCTGATCGTAGATATTCTCTATGGTGTTGCGGATCCTCGTGTCCGTATTGGAAAAAGGTAGGTGACAGGCATGGCAAATTTGAACAAAGAAATGTTTGTCATCAAAGGCAAAAATATCGAACAGATGGAGACGATCTCGCGTCCTTCGTTGTCATTCTGGCAGGATGCATGGAGACGTTTCCGTAAAAATAAAGCAGCCTTCATAGGACTGTGCATCATAACGCTGTACGTTCTTCTGGCAATTTTTGCACCGATCCTGAGCAAATACGGATTCTCCACTATGGATGCGGCTAACCAGCATGCGGGACCATCGCTGCAGCACTGGTTCGGTACAGACTCGACCGGACGTGATCAGTGGGTACGTACATGGATGGGCGCAAGAGTATCGCTTTCAATAGGTCTTTTCGCTGCATCGATCAATATGTGCGTAGGCGCTGTTATCGGAGGATTGTGCGGTTTCTACGGCGGCAAGCTGGACATGATCGTGATGCGTATAGTAGATATCCTGTACGGAATCCCGAGTCTGATCATAACGATTCTGGTTATGCTCGTATTGGGCAAAGGTGTTGCTCCGCTTATCGTCGCTCTTTGTGTAGTCGGATGGATAGGAACATGCCGGTTTGTCCGCGGAGAGGTCTACAGACTTAAAGAGCAGGACTTCGTAATGGCAGCCAAGGTACTCGGTGTTTCTGATTTCACTATCATCATGAAGCACATCATACCGAATATCGTAGGTATGCTCGTAACCAATCTGTGCCTGGCTATTCCGGGAGCTATCTTCCAGGAGGCATTCCTCTCATATATCGGACTTGGTATTGCTCCGCCGAAATGCAGCTGGGGTATTCTGGCAAAGGAAGGTATAGCTTATCTGAGAGTACATCCGCATGAAGTAGCTATTCCGGCTCTCATCATCTGTACTACAATGCTGGCACTCAACCTTCTGGGTGATGGCCTCCGCGATGCGGTAGACCCTAAGCTCAGAGGAACAGAATAGAAAGGAGGAGTAGAAATGGCAGAGAAGAAAGAAACTATTCTTGAACTTAAGAATGTCGTATACTCCTTCAAGACATACGGAGGAGAGGTCAAAGCTGTAAGAGATGTCAGCTTTGATGTTCGCGCCGGTGAGGTACTCGGTATAGTAGGTGAGTCGGGCTGCGGAAAGAGTGTAACAGCTCAGTGCATCCTCAGACTGAATCCGGAAC
>SVCR01000289.1 GCA_015058265.1 Clostridiales bacterium | reverse complement strand
CACTAAGAAATCGGTCCTGATAAAATGGAAAAAGGTCAAAGGAGCGAAGAAGTACATAATATACGGCAATAAATGCGGCGTGAAGAATAAGTACAGGAAGCTGAAGACCACCACGAAAACATCTCAGATCTTCACGAAGGTCGCCGGAAAGAAGGTCGCGAAGGGGATCTACTACAAGTTCATCATCTATGCAGTCGACAGCAAAGGCCGGACCTTATCGACTTCTAAGACGATCCACGTGGCAACGTTAGGAGGAAAGGTCGGAAATGATAAGAAGGTCACCACTGCGGCTAAGAAGAATAAAGTGACTTTGAAGAAGGGCAAATCGTTCAGGCTCAGGGCCAGAGCAATCCCTGCATCGAAGACGCTGAAGGTGCACAGGCACCGCAAAATGGCATATGAGACCTCGAATAAGAAGGTAGCTGCGGTCAATTCGAAGGGCGTGATCAAGGCGAAGGGCAGGGGCATCTGCTATGTATACGCCTACACCCAGAACGGCATTTCCGCACGCATTAAAGTGATCGTCGAGTGAGCTTCACTGCGTGAAAAAAGAGATCATGTGATCGAGAATTATTAATTGAGGAAATTTCAGATGATAAAAATATGTATATTCGATCTTGACGGAACATTGGCACGGACACAGGCTTCGATTGCGAGGCCTGTTAATATGACTCTTGAGCATTACGGACTGCCGCCGCAGCCGGTCGAAGCGTTCAATTACTTCGCGGGAGACGGCATCAAAAACGCGCTGAAGAGAGCCCTGATAGCATCCGGGGATAAGGATGTGGAGCAGCATCTTGAGGAAGGTCTGCCGATGTGCCGCAAATGGATGCAGGAGGATCCATGCTACATGGTCGAACCGTATGACAACGTAGTCTGGGCTCTTGAGGAATTGAAGAAGAAGGGGATCAGGATCGCGGTGTTTTCCAATAAACCGCATGAGAGTGCGGTCAGCGTTGTAGAGACGATCTTCGGAAAGGGTATGTTTGATCACATACAGGGGCAGACAGACCGTATACCTATCAAGCCTGATCCGGAAGGTGTGGCAGAGATTCTTAGAAAGTTCGGATTCGACAGAGACGAGTGCCTGTATTTCGGGGATACCAATACAGATATGATGACCGCTGCAAATGCCGGAGTAACGTCGGTTGGGGTCACATGGGGATTCAGGCCGAGAGCCGAGCTGGAAGAGTACGGAGCGGATATTATTATTGACGATGCCGCGATGATACCGGGTTTGGTCGACTGAAAGTAAACAGTTACGGAGAAAGGATGTTGGAATGAGTATTGATCTTCTATTTGCATCAGATTCATTTAAAGGATCGCTGACAAGTGAACAGATAACAGAATTGCTGACGAGAGCTGCAAACAGCGTTTTCGATGACTGCAGGACCAGAGGTGTTCCGGTCGCTGATGGCGGAGAAGGAACTGCGGATGCTGTCGTTACTGCAGTCTCCGGTTCCAAGGTTTACGCTGATGTGCATGATCCGCTCATGGGGAACGTCAGGGCTTTTTACGGAAAGATAGGAGACTGTAAGGCGGTTGTTGAGACGGCGCTTGCAAACGGTCTGCCGCTTGTACCAGAGGATAGGAGAGATCCTCTTGAGACAACCACTTATGGAGCAGGTGAGCTCGTACGCGCGGCCCTGGATGACGGATTCACAGATATATCCATCGCGATAGGCGGGTCAGCTACGAATGACGGAGGAATGGGCTTTGCGCGAGCGCTGGGTGTGAAATTCTATGATGCTGCAGGTAATGAACTTGAGGGCCGGGGGAAGGACCTTGAGAGAGTTACTCATATCGATGCAGACGGGATCGTTCCGGCGGTCAGGAATGCCAACTTCACGGTCATGTGTGATGTCAAGAATCCGCTTTGCGGAGAGAACGGCGCGACCTACACCTTCGGAGCTCAGAAGGGCGCGAGTCCGGAAATGCTCGATAGGCTGGAGCGAGGGATGATCAATTACAGAGATGTTATCATCCGTGAGTTCGGTGTTGATCCTGACGGAATCGAGGGGGCAGGCGCTGCCGGCGGACTGGGTGCGGCGCTGAGCGTTTTCTTCGGAGCGAAAATGAGGTCAGGTATAGAAACTGTTCTTGACCTGATAGGATTCGATGAATTACTGAACGAAGCGGATATCGTTATAACCGGGGAAGGACGTACCGACTGGCAAAGCTGCTTCGGCAAGGTAGTGCAGGGCATCGGAGACCGTGCGAAGAACAAGGGGATCCCGGTCTTCGTTCTCAGCGGCGGACTCGGCCCGGGTTATGAAAAGATATATGAGCATGGCATAACATCGGCTATGACTACTGCAACCGGACCTATGGCGCTTTCAGAAGCTATCGAACGAGCTGAAGAGCTGTATTTCGAGGCGGCAGTCCGGATGTTCCGCATCCTTAAGACAGGTGTAGAACTTGGAATTGCTGTACCGAAAACAGTATAGATAGTTATAAGATAAACAAATACGTATAGAATACTCTGTGATATACTTTGTTTGACTTTACAGTTATTGTTTCGTGTTACTGCGTTAGGCAGAAGGGAAGGAGGCACCACCAATGGGCAAGAATTATTTTGATCTGACAGGTCAGGTCGCAATCATTACAGGAGCTTCAACGGGACTCGGAGTTCAGATGGCAAGAGCACTTGCTAATCAGGGCTGCAACATCGTATGCATGGCAAGAAGAAAGAATCTGTGCGATGAGAACGCTGCTAAGATCGCTGAGGAATTCGGCGTCAAGGCTATCGGTGTTCAGTGCGATATCACTGACACAGACAGAGTAAATGCTGCAGTAGACGAAGTTCTGGCTGAGTTCGGCAGGATCGATATCCTGGTCAATAATGCAGGAACAGGAGCTGTTGCACCTGCTGAGGATATCACAGATGATCAGTTCAACAATGAGATGAACATCGACCTGTTTGGATCATTCAAGGTTGCAAGAGCAGTTGCAAAGAAGGC
>SVCR01000288.1 GCA_015058265.1 Clostridiales bacterium | reverse complement strand
AGCATACTTCTTCTTCATGTCATCGGTACCGATGCTGATCGTTCTGACTCAGGTGCTGGGTATTTTCGATATCTCGATGGATTTTATCAAGGACTGGCTTGAGAAGCATCTGTCGACTGAGATGGGTGCGTTCCTGGAGAGCTTGTTCTCGGCATCGTCTGTTACCCTGGCCAACTTTTTCCTGATCTTACTTGCTCTGTGGGCGAGTTCATCATTGGCTTTTTCGCTGTCAAGACTCACCACATATACCCTCAGCTACGGAAGATACAGATTCAATTTCTTCATTGAGAGGGCCAAAGCCATACCTATGGCGATGATTTCTATTCTTGTTGTTGCGGTCGCACTGATCCTATATGTTTACGGTGAGCTGATAGCTCTCAGGATCATCAGGAGCCCGTTCCTTGTGGAACTGATCAGTGATCTCAGAACTCCTGTACTTGCTGTCATGTTCTTCCTCGTGATCCTTTCTAATTACTATCTCTTGCCTCGGATCAGAGTACCGCTGAGGGCGGTCCTTCCGGGATCTATAGTCGCGACAGCCGGAATATTGCTCGCTACCTGGATCTACTCTGTGTATACTGCAAGAGCGGGCAATTACAATATCCTGTACGGAGCATTTTCGAATATCGTCGCTATGATGCTGTGGTTCTATATAATCAGCTGGGTATTGTGTATCGGTATGATGTTCAACAAATCCTGGGATATCCACATGCGCAGGGGAAGACTCACACCGGCCAAGATCAGGGAATATCTTCTGAAACAGTATCCTCAGAATGGTGAAGAGATGTTCAACAAGCTGATCATAGGAGAGTATGATATGGCAGACCGGTCGCTGGATAGTCTGGCCGTAAGATTCTCCAGAAAATTCGACCCGGGATACGAAGAGAAGAGAGAACGCGAGATAGAAGCACTTAAGGAAGAGCGGCGGATCAGACTGAGGATCGAGAAGGAGATCGAAGCCGAGATGAATGAGGATACTATGATCGACGCTGATCCGAATGAAGATGCTGCTGAGATAACAGCTTCAGAAGAGAAATAAAGAAACTGCTGAATAGAGGTCAACACAGATATGCATGACAGAAAAAATTTGCTTCTTATTATGAATCCGCGGTCAGGTATCATGCTGGCGCCTAAATATCTATCAGAGCTGGTCGATCGCTTTTCACGCGGCGGTTTTCTCACACAGATACTGATGACTACTGCAAAGGGCGATGCGAGAGACTTCGCGGAGGAGTATGGCGGAGAAGTGGATATCGTTGCTGTATCAGGCGGCGACGGAACTTTGAATGAGGTCATCGACGGTATGATCACCGCAGGCCACTCGACAAGCATCGGTTATATACCTTCAGGATCTACCAATGACTTTGCCAATTCGATCGGGCTCACAGGCTCTATCTTCGATTGTGTGGACACGATCATTGAAGGTAAAGCCGAAGCCTTTGATATCGGATGCTTTAACGGAAGATATTTCAGCTATATCGCGAGCTTCGGAGCATTCTCTTCAACGAGTTATTCTGTTCCTCAGACGGTCAAAAACATGCTCGGACATACAGCATATATCCTCGGTGGTATCAAGGATCTGATGTCTATCAAATCGATACATGCCAAAGTGATCACAGACAAAGGAACGAAGAAAGAGCGCATCATAGAGGATGATTTCCTGTTCGGTGCAGTGTGCAATTCAAGGTCAGTAGCAGGGATACTCAAGCTGGATAAGCAGGGAGTCGACATGAATGACGGCAAGATGGAGGTATTCCTGATAAGAATGCCTAAGGATCTGCTGGCGCTTAATGAGATAGGTATCAACATGCTGAACGGGACTCTGAATTCGAGTCAGATCGAATTCTTTTCCGCACGGGAGATCGACGTGGAGATAGGAGAGGATGTCCACTGGACTCTCGACGGGGAATACGAGGCAGGCAGTGATCACTGCAAGATCACAACGATCGATTCAGCTATTTCCCTTATAAGATAGTTGCCGGATGGCAGGAGGTATGAGATGATCATTAAATATATCGGGCATTCATGCTTTAAGGTAATGGATAGCGATACAGGCTACTCTATAGTACTGGATCCCTATGAACCGGGTTCTGTGAATGGATTCGGCGATATAGTAGATGCAGCAAGCAAAGTGCTGTGCTCGCATGATCATTTTGATCACAACAGTGCGGAGTCTGTAAAGATCGAGCCGTCAGACGCTGATCCGTTTGAGATCAGAACTATCGATACTTATCACGATGAGGTCAAAGGAGCAAAGAGAGGACCGAATCGTATCTATGTCATTATCGACAGGAAGACAGGTGAGAGGCTGGTACACTACGGAGATATCGGGGAAGTGCTTGAAGACCTTCTGACGGAGGAGAACAGAGAACTTCTCTGCGGAGCGGATATGGCACTGATACCTGTCGGCGGCGTATATACATATGATGCGGAAGAAGCTCTGGATCTTATCGATGCGACAAAGCCTAAGATCACGATCCCGATGCATTTCAGATGCGAAAGCGGCGGCTTTGGCTTCGGCAATATCGGGTCTATCGAAGATTTCCTGACACGGGCTCAGAAGAGAGGTCATGAAGTCAGGCTCGCAAAGGTGTGGTTCTACGATTCTTCGCAGAATGATCTCAGGGACTGCATATTGGCGCTCAGACCTGAAAACATATGAAAAAAACGATAACATGAACATATGATAAGTTGATAACAACTAATACTGCAATTATAATTATAGTGCTACTTTGACCGGACGGACACAGACCGGCGGTCACGAGAAAAAAAGAAAGAAGAAAGAAAAGAGGTAAAAGGAAATGATCAAAGAATTCAAAGATTTCATCAGCAAAGGTAACGTAATGGACATGGCTGTCGGTATCATCATCGGCGGAGCTTTCACAGCTATCGTAACAGCTCTCGTAGAATCCATCCTGATGCCGATCATCGGAGCTATCTGCGGCGGACACAGTGTTGCTGATATGTC
>SVCR01000287.1 GCA_015058265.1 Clostridiales bacterium | reverse complement strand
TCGTACAGGCTTCCGTTTGACATATAGAATTTCTGCTCATATCCGTCATTGCTGGAGATGACCAGACATTGCACACCGGATCTGTCCTCTATCGTCACGTTTCCGGTGTTGTTGTCTCTGACACTGTTGGCCACGTAAGCGACTACGGCTCTTACATCACCGTTCGAATCCTGAACTTCAACAGAGTGCTGGTATCCTCTCGCCGCGAACACTACAAGACAGAGGATGACAACGAACAACACGGTCACCGTCAGCGTAGATATTATATCCCCGATCCCTCTTCTGTCCTGCGGCATATCAGCTGTCCTTCCTGTATATGACTCTTACCTCCGGCGGGAGGTTCTCAGCAAAAGGTATATAAACTATCTTATAATCTTCTCTGTTCACTGCCAGTCCGTAATTCTCGATCAGATAATCAAGGCTCTCAGGATAAGCGCCTTCAATAACATAGCACTGGAGGGCTCTCTTATATACGGCATCTCTTATAGCCTCAGTCTGTTCCGCCAGGCTGTCTCTGGCTGCTTTGTTCGCCCATGCGAATATCCCCGCGATCAGTATTATGATCACGGCTGCCAGAATAATTATGGAGTTGCGCATCCTATTGCTTTTCATATCACCTGACCTCTTCAGATCAACCGATCGAGTTCATTATTCCGATCAGTGGTACCATAAGACTTATCAGCATTATCCCGATGAATATCATCAGGAATCCTGTCAGCATCGGTTCTACGGTATTGGCTATGTGCCCTATCTTCTCTTCTATACTGACTCCGAGATTGCCCAGTATCTTCTGCATTATCGCATCGAGCATACCGCTTCTCTCAGCAGGTATCAGCATCCTGTTATTAGTCGGATCGTACAGCTTCTCTTCATATGCTGTCTGGGAGAAGCTCATTCCGCCTTCCATCTTCTCGATGCAGCGATCGAGCTTGGCTCTGAGGCTGCTTCCTTCTACTACAGGCAGGCTCTTCTTAAGAGCTTCGTCCTGATGCTCTCCGCTGGACAGGAACATGTCGAAGCAGGATGTGAACCTGTAGAGATCCATGCTGTCGAAGAGTTCTCTGAATGTCGCGAACTTGGACAGGAAGCCTCTGACCTTGGTCTTATTGCCTTTATTCCACATCGTTATCCCGCCGATCAGCACAATCACGAGCACGATCATTACTGCAAGCATGATCCGGCAGATCATGAATGAAGCGTTGATATAACCGTATGATGACGCTGTCAGGCTTCCGGTCAGGTTGTTATATACGCCGTAAAACGCCGGGAACACAAGAGCGAGCATCACGATGAGAACCGCAATCACCATGAACAGCAGTATCACCGGATATCTTACCGCCGATGTAAGCGTATTCTTCATGCTGTTCTCAGTCCTGTAATATCCTGACAGATGGAACAAAGTATCCTCAAGGCGCCCCGTATACTCCGATGTGCCGATCATGTCGACAGCATAATCAGGAAAGGCTCCGGATCCTTTCATCGCATCCTCGAGCGGATATCCCATTGACAGCTCGTCTGACATAGAACCGAGAGCCGCGAACAGCGCCTGATCCTCCTTAGGTGTCTCCTCCTTAAGAAGACTCACCGCTTCGCTCACGGATATACCTGACTTCACCATCATTCCCATATTCTCGAAGAACGATCCGAGCTCAGTATAACTCAGTTTTTTCGCATCATTTTTCGTCTCAGAACTCATTGCTTTGGCTCCTTTCAAAGCTCATTTCTGCTTATTCTTTACGGCCATATGTCTGCATCGGCCTGATCTTTTCCTTATTCAGGTCTAATAGTGGAAGGTCTCCAGATAGTTTGAACCGTCCCCTATATATGAACTGTCTTCTCCGTTTGCCGAGAAGGTCAGATCCATCCTGTTCCACTCATCTTCTTTGACTTCGAACTCAACGGCGACCCATCCGGATTCCTCTGTGTAGTACATGTTCCATGCGTGATACAGATCACCGCTGTCGCCGACGTAGCCGAATATTATCTGGGCAGGTATCCCCTGGCTTCTCAGCATAGATGCGGCCAGAGAAGCATAGTCAAAGCATATTCCCTTGCCGAGGCTCATGATCTCATCAGGATCAGGGATGTATCCGGACTTCATGTTAGCCGCCTTCTCCCTGTCGTAGGTTATGTTCGAACACACATAGTCATATACGCCGGATATGAAGTCATTGGCATCCTTGGCGGACTCTGCGATCTCTGCTGCTTTGGCAACGCATTTTGAATCCTTGCTGTAGTCTGCATACTGGCTTGGTCTCAGATACGGATCGAATTCGTCATCGAGTTCAACGTCTGCAGTGCATGAATACAGTTCGCTGTACTTGGTATCCACGATATTCTTCATGACCTTGATCGTATAAGTGCCGTTGCCCAGCTGGAACGGGAATATCTGGTCTTTGCCCTGGACGATATCATAAACGTAAGTGTCTTCGCCTTTCAGGACCTGCAGCTTGAGCCTCGCGTCGGACTCGCATTTGAGGGCAAAGTAGCCTTTGTCCTTGTTCGAGAGGTCGACCATCGCTTCATCGTTTCCCTCAGCCTCGTCAGGATCATACGAAGCTCCTCTGAACTTAGGCGCGTCGTATCCGCCTTCGTTATCAGAAGCCGCTTTATCAGAACCCGCTGCTGCCGCCGCTTCTCCGCCGCTTTCCGATCCTCCTCCGCAGCCCGTAAATATAATAATGACCGCAAGAACCAGCAACATTGATCTTAAAATTCGTCTATTGAGATATGTTCTCCCGGAATCTTTCATCAACGCCAACGCTCCGTTCCACGGTCGCATAATCCGTAATACTTCTTATATAGTGTAATTGTACCAATTCCACGAACAGTTTACAATACGAACCGTCATAATTACCGTCACGACTATGACGGTAAATGACCATATGTTCTGCTTTGATTTTCATTTGATTCATTCATCCCGCCGGGAGTTTGACAGTTAAACAGTGATCATCAATAAGCGTCCGGCCTCTGGAACGGCTGCAATGACTGGATTTCCAGC
>SVCR01000286.1 GCA_015058265.1 Clostridiales bacterium | reverse complement strand
TTGTATCCCTCGTCTGAACCAGTTATCGCATGGAGTATCCTCTTCAGTACAGGGAAAGCATCTATGTCTCTGTTGTAGTTGACCGCAGTCTCTCCGTACGCCTCGAGGTGGAACGGATCGATCATGTTAACGTCCTTAAGATCGGCTGTCGCAGCTTCGTACGCTATATTGACAGGATGCTTGAGCGGAAGATTCCAGATCGGGAAAGTCTCGAACTTTGCGTATCTCGCTTTTCTTCCCATGCTGTATTCGTGATACACCTGTGAAAGTGATGTGGCCAGTTTGCCCGAGCCTCCGCCCGGTCCGGTCACGACGACCAGCGGTTTGCTTACCTCTATATAAGGATTGGCTCCGTAGCCCTGTTCGGAAACGATAGTGTCGACATCAGTAGGATATCCCTTGGTGAACATGTGCTTGTAAGTGCGGATGCCGCGCCTCTCAAGCTTCGCAAGGAACTGGTTTACAGAAGGTGCGTCTTCATATCTGGTTACAACAACTGAATTGACCTCCAGATCATAGCTTCTGAACTCATCAATAAGTCTCATGACCTCGAGATCATAAGTGATGCCAAAGTCCTGACGGGTCTTGCTCTTGATGATGTCTCCGGCATATATGCATATGATGATCTCTGACTGATCGCTCATCTTCTGCAGGAGCTTGATCTTGGCATTCTCGTCAAAGCCCGGAAGTACTCTCATAGCGTGTTTGTCCTCTACGAGCTTCCCTCCGAACTCGAGATACAGCCTTCCTTCGCCGCTGTTGATCCTCTCAAGAATATACTTGGACTGTTCTTCGATATACTTTTCTGCACTGAAGCCGACCTTCTTCATATCGCCCCTCTTTCCTTAGTTAATAGTAAATGTAGTGTATCTGTTTAACTTAACAAGCCGGCTCCGCGCCGGCTGTCAGTGTCTGGAAGTTTTATGACGGCATTACTTCTATCTCCAGAATATTGCGTCTTGAGAAGAAGCTGTCAAATTTGATCCTGTAGTCCACTGAGATCTTCCCGTAACCATCCTCATCGAGATCATTCTCGAGCCTATTGGTATATATCTCAAGATCGACGGACATCCTCATCGGCATCTGATATCTGGTTATGTTAAGGATGCCGGGTTCAAGCGTCATATCCATGCCCTCATCATCCCCGCCATATCTCTTGATATGTATCCTGCCATCGGTCAGCTTGAAGAGAGTCCGGGTATCCTCGAGTCCGGCTTCTTCAGATTCCTCGTAAGTGATATATCTTGCGTTATTTCGCGAATATATCGTCCCTTCCGTCAGGATCTCCAGAGAATCTTCTTTTTCAAGCTCACGAACAAAAGCCTCCCCGCTTGGTTTGAGGTTTTCGGAATACTGTGTGCTTGTTATCCTGAGATTGACATTCTTCTTCATAATGCTCTATTTTACCACTCTTGACCTGAATGACACAATAGCGACATATTTGAAAAATATCATATTTGGTGTACAATAAGCGATGGCGGATTTACATATAGAGGTTTATGCTCTTATCTGAACATTTGCCTTTGTTAAGACTTAATTTAAACTACATTTAAGGAAATCCGCGCACAATTAGTATACAAAGATCTGATCGCACTATTGACTGCGTCACACAGGGGAAAGGAGGATGCGGCAGACAACAGTTCCCGCGCCGCATACGTGAAATACAATGGAAGAAAGGGACAGACACATAGTTACATTCAATTCTGATAAGAACAGTATTGAACCTGAGGAACCTAATGAGAACACTTCGGCATACGATGTAGATGTAGATACAGAATCCTATTCTGATCCGTATGCACAGGATGTCAATTATGACACTTACAGAGACGAGGAGCAGACACCGATAGAGCCTCTCCATGTGAAGCCTGTCAAAGAGCGCAAGTATGTTACCCGCGGTGCTCTTGTGCTCTGCATGATACTTACGATGCTCGTCAGCTCGGCGCTCGGCGCTATGTTTGGCTCTATGTTCGGCGCAAAGAACAGCTCGAGCTCTTCCGGAAGCGATTCTGACATGTCGCAGATTTCAATGAGCGATGCCACCGGAAGCGAACTGACTATTTCTCAGATCGTAGACAAGAACGAGAACGCTGTCGTAGAGATCCTTGTGTCCGGTACTACCCAGGATTACTTTGGTCAGATGCAGGTGACCGAAGGTGCCGGCTCCGGCGTCATCGTCAATTCAAACGGTTACATCGTCACCAACTATCATGTCATACAGGGGGCAAACAAAGTCCAGATCACTCTCCATAACGGCGAGACCTATCCGGCCACAATAATCGGAGGAGACAGTGACAATGACATCGCGGTCGTCAAGATCAATGCCAAAGATCTTACAGTAGCGGAATTCGGCGACAGTGATACAGTAGATGTCGGTGATACCGCAGTTGCTATCGGTAATCCTCTCGGACAGCTCGGCGGAACTGCTACAACAGGTATCATCAGCGCGCTCGACAGAAGACTTACTATAGAAGGAAGGACTCTCAACCTGCTCCAGACTGATGCTGCTATCAACGGAGGTAACTCCGGCGGCGGATTGTTCAACAGCAAAGGAGAGCTCATCGGGATCGTTGATGCCAAGAGCTCCGGTGTCGGTATTGAAGGACTCGCTTTCGCTATCCCGATCAATTCAGTCAAAGGCATCATCAACGACCTCGTAGAGAACGGCAAAGTCAGCTCCAAGCCGGCAGTCGGTATCGTGATCACCGAAGTATCAAAGGATAACGCAGAATACTACGGACTCGAATCTGAAGGCGTCTATGTCGCAGAGGTCACCGGAGAGAATGCTAAGAAGGCAGGCTTCCAGGAAAGAGACCGTATCGTATCATTCAACGGAGAGGATGTCACAAGCAGCAGCGACTTCATTTCCAAGGTCCGCGCGTGCAAGGTCGGCGATACAGTATCTATAGTTGTAAGCAGGGCCGGTCAGGAGATGGAGATCAAGACAGTCCTCGAGGAGATGCAGGTCAAGGAATAATAATCCGCCCGTAATATCTGCTTTCATCAGGT
>SVCR01000285.1 GCA_015058265.1 Clostridiales bacterium | reverse complement strand
GCCGAAGGGATATCTGTCAGTACAGACCAAGAAGCACGATCCGTATAAGGAAATCCGCAACTTCGTGAAGTCAATGGAAAAATAGAGGGTATGAGAGATATGTATCTGGAGAGATAATATATATCATGAGTTATAAAGTTGAATTTACCGATGTTGTCAGTTTCGGTGACAACGATATCATATACAGAAGTGCACCGGCTAAGTCGACATATGAGTATCCGGATGATCTGATGATCCCTCCGGCATACAGCGTCCTTGAGAACGGTGATGTTAGATTCTGCCTGTATTATCCTCATGCCGAGAGGGTTTCGATGGCTCTCATTGCTACTGAGAAGAAAACGGTCGGGCTTGAGAAGGAAGGTGACCTGTGGATAGGAACTGTATCAGGGCTTGAGGGACTGGTGCTGACAGATGTATATGTTGACGGTAACCGAGTTCTTAATGAGCGCATGTCTGTGTGCTATTCGGATTGCAGGCCTGCGAACTATATTGAACTTGGGACGAATGATATCATAAGGCCGAGGACCAAGAACCACGGATCAATTGTGACCGAATTCATTGAGAGCAATGTCACAGACTCAATTGAGAGAATTGAAGTCTACCTGCCGTATGGGTATTTTGACAGTGATATTCGCTATCCTGTCCTGTACCTGCAGCACGGCAAGGGAGAGAACGAGACCTCGTGGGTCAATCAGGGCAAGATGAATTATATCTGTGACAACCTGTTCGCAGAGGAAACAGCGATACCGTGTATCGTTGTTATGTGTAACGGCATGACCACTGAAAGAGTCGGATCATCGCAGATTATAAGGCTCAGGAAGTTTGAGAGACTTCTGACCGAAGATGTCATACCGTATATCGACTGCAGGTTCAGGACTCTTGCAGATCCTGATCACCGCGCTATGGCAGGTCTGTCTATGGGAAGCGTAGATACATCATTTGTCACGATGCAGCATCCTGAGCTGTTCAGATATGCCGGATTGTTCAGCGGGTATATAAGGAACACAAGGACTGATGAGAATGATCATCTTGAATACCTTGATGGTTACAGTGACAGGCTGAAGCTCCTGTTCAGAGCGATGGGAGACAAGGATGAATCCTTCGCAAGATTTGAAGAGGATGACGAGCTGCTTGAAAAACATGGAGTTACATCCGTAAGGAAGATATATTCCGGAGCACACGAATGGAAGGTGTGGCAGAGATGTCTTGCAGACTTCCTGCCAATGATGTTCAGATAGGAAAGAATAGGAATGGACAAGCTAAAACAAGCAGAAATACCCTGTAGAGAAGGCCAGGGGAATGAGTAAGAAGTATAACGAGCTGTAGGATATGGTATCGATCATCGGGCCGGATTCAACGTTTGAGATCAGGAGTGCATACTAGAGAAAGTGTGAGATAATGGGTAATCCGATTGTTAGTGTTGATCTGCACGGACTTTTCAGGGAGGACGCGATCAAGGTGATCGACAAGGCGCTGAAGGCTGCAGATGACAGCACTTATCAGATAAAGCTGATCCACGGGTACAACCGCGGGACCAGCCTCAAGAACATGATAATAGACGAGTACAAGTACCACCCGAAGGTCAGGCGGATACAGCCTGGCGAGAATCTCGGTATAACGGTGCTTGTGCTGCGTGAACTATAGAGTAGAGGAGAAAATAATGGAGCTGAAGAAGATAGATCATAAACTGACTGTCTGCAAGGTTGCGGATGTGTCGGATATAGACATGTCTGCAGATTTCTATTTCATCGGCAAGACTGATGAGGAGCTGTCGCTTGTATGCAGGACTGAGGACACTCCTGCCAGGACGACTGCACGCGATGACGGATGGAGAGGCTTCCGTATTCAGGGAGTGCTGGACTTCTCGCTGATCGGGATACTGTCTAAGCTGTCCGGAATACTTGCAGAGAACAAGATCGGGATATTTGCTGTGTCGACATACAATACAGACTATATCCTAGTGAAGGAAGAGAACTTCGAGAAGGCGCTGGATATACTGGCTGCTGAGGGGTATACAGTAGTCTAGAGCTAGGCGACAAAAGGTTCAGGAAGGGGATATCTATTATGGAAGTCAGACTGGCGAGATTAGAGGATATAGAAGGTGTCAAGGCACTTCTGAGAAAGTACCATCGCGACACTATTTCAGAAGAGGACCGACCGGATGGGTTTGTTACAACTGCCATAACGGATGAGCAACTGACTGAACTTATTGAGAAGGAGCAGGGCGTAACTATCATCGCTGAGCCTGCAAATGAAGGGCCTGACAAGGTGCTCGGATTCTGTTTTGCTGCGCCGTGGGAATTCTGGTCTGCATGGCCTCTGTTCAGGCACATGATGGATATAATCCCTGACTATGCGTTTGAGGGAAAGCCGCTTGTACTGGAGGAGACTTATCAGTACGGGCCGATGTGTGTGGACAGATCGATTCGCGGCACAGGTGCATTTCAGGACCTGTTCTTCGCAAGTCTGAATCAGTTCAGGGACAGATTCCCAATCATGCTGACATTCGTAAATCAGATCAACAAGAGATCTGAGAATGCTCACAACAACAAGGCTCATATGGAGACTGTCGGGACATTTGACTTCGGGGACAATCACTATTTCCTTATGGGTATAAGGACAGATGCCGGAGATAAATACTGGAGGCAGTAACCAGAATAATAAGAGGTCGATAGACACTGTTTTTTATAAAAATAATCACCGAAATAGAATAAAACTGGATGCATAAGTAATGTGTAGCCCTCATGACAAGGTGCTGAAATCTTCACAGTAATGTGGTTGAAAAAATGAAATTATGATGTATAATCAGCCCAAAGAAACACAAGACGTGGATGCAAAAGCAACCGCGTCTTTTTTCTTGCACGAATATTTGATAATCTTAAATATGTAGAGAGAGTGGAGACGAGTGATATGGATCAGGACAAAATCAAATTATTCGAAGACCAGCCTATAAGAACTGCGTGGGACGAAGAACATGAAGAGTGGTATTTTTCAATTGTTGATGTTATTGCGG
>SVCR01000284.1 GCA_015058265.1 Clostridiales bacterium | reverse complement strand
ACTGAGACCTAATACTGCATCTGTAGTCACAGATCTTTCTTACAAGTGGAAGGACAGCGAATGGATAAGCGAAAGAGAGCGTAAGAATAATTTCACTTCCCCTATGAATATCTATGAGGTGCATCTGGGTTCATGGAGAAGACATCCTGTTGAAGACGGCTTCTACACGTATAGAGAAATAGCTCGCGAGCTGGTCCCGTATGTGAAGAAGATGGGATACACTCATATTGAGATACTGCCGGTAATGGAGCATCCGCTGGACGCTTCATGGGGATATCAGGTGACGGGGTATTATGCTCCTACTTCCAGACACGGCAATCCGGCGGATCTGAAGTATCTGATAGATACATGCCACAGATCCGGGATAGGCGTTATCCTTGACTGGGTACCGGGACACTTCTGTCCTGATGAACAGGGCCTGAGCAACTTTAACGGAGGTAAGCTCTATGAGAGCGAGATACATCCGGACTGGGGCACATATAAATTTGACTTCTCAAGAAATCAGGTCCGCAGCTTCCTGCTTTCGAATGCCATGTACTGGATCGATGAATTCCACGCTGATGGTATCAGAGTAGACGGCGTGAGCAGCATGCTGTATCTGAATTTCGGTGTCAGAGATCAGGCTAAGAAGAAATTCAACAAATATGGTGATGAAGGCGATCTGGATGCGATCGATTTCCTCAGGGAATTCAATTATATGGTCGGGACTTCATTCAATGGAGTTTTTACTGTCGCAGAGGAGAGCACAGCATGGCCATTGGTCACAAGACCTCCTGAAAGCGGAGGGCTTGGCTTCCACTTCAAGTGGAACATGGGCTGGATGAATGATACTCTTGAGTATATGAAGAATGATTTCCCGTACAGGAGTTATCATCATAACAAACTGACATTCTCCCTGACATATGCTTACAGCGAGAACTTTATACTGCCGCTCTCACATGATGAGGTCGTCCACGGCAAGCTGTCATTGATAGGCAGGATGCCGGGAGATATCTGGAGACAGTTTGCGGGCATCAGGCTGCTGGCTGTATATCAGATGACTCATCCGGGCAAGAAGCTTAATTTCATGGGTCATGAGATAGCTCAGTTCATCGAGTGGAGAGAGTATGAAGAACTCGAATGGTTCCTGCTCGAGTATGAGAACCATGCAAAGTATCAGAGGTTCATCAAAGAACTGAATGCTCTTTACAAGGAACATCCGGCTCTCTGGGCTGATGATACCAGCTGGGACGGTTTCCGCTGGATAGATGCGGATAACAGAGAGCAGAATATATATACATTTATCCGTATGAGTCATAAGGACAAGATGGAACTTGACGAAGGCGGAGCTGAGCCTCAGGATGAGACTCTCGTAGTTGCGCTCAATTCAGGAGTGCAGGCCTTCGATGAATACAGGATAGGAGTTCCTGAAAAAGGCTTCTATAAGGAGATATTCAATTCAGACGCTGAGAAATATGCCGGCAGCGGCCGTGTAAACCCACGACAGATAAGGGCTAAGAAGATACCTATGCACGGGATGCCTTATTCCATAGGAGTCAAACTGCCTGTTATCGGGGGATGCATATTCAGAAAGAAATAGCAGAAGCCGGGACGGAAATGTCGCCGTCAGGGCACTGTTAAATATAACTAAACAGAAAGGGTATTTATGATCAAAACAACACAAAGCTTTATAAGAGAATTTGCAGCTATAGCAGAGGATATGTTCGAGAGAACGGCAGATCAGCTTGACGATAAGGATAAATTCGCTGTTCTGGCACGACTTGTCAATCAGGAAGCCGCTCTTCGCAGAGCCGCTTATGTGGACCCTGCGGCACCGACCGGTAAGAAGGTCTATTACTTTTCCATGGAATTCCTCATCGGAAAGCTCATGGAGAACTATCTCATCAATCTCGGCATCCGCGATGTGGCAGCGGAAGGTCTCAAAGCATTCGGAACAGACCTTGACACTCTGTGCGAGATAGAACCTGATCCGGGTCTTGGCAACGGCGGTCTCGGAAGACTTGCGGCATGCTTTATAGATTCAATGGCAGCTCTCGGTATCAGGGGAGACGGTATGGGACTTCGCTATAAGTTCGGACTGTTCAGACAGAAGATCGAGAGCGGTTATCAGATCGAGCTGCCGGATGCATGGCTCGATGAGGGATATATCTGGGAGAGACCAAAGCCTTTCGATTCAGTCATCGTTAAGTTTGGCGGAAGAGTAGACAGACGTTATAAGGACGGCGAGATGGAGTATGAGCATGTAGATTACTCCGCGGTAAGAGCAGTTCCTTATGATGTTCCTATTCTGGGATTTGGCGGCAAGACGGTCAACACGCTCCATCTCTGGGATGCTCAGCCTGTACATGATACCATTGACATGGAAGAGTTCAACAAGGGTAATTACAGCATGGCGATGAAGGAGAGAGCTGAGATCGAGGCTATCACCAGCATCCTGTATCCGGATGACAGGCAGGGCATAGGTAAGAAGCTCAGGCTCAGACAGGAGTACTTCCTGGTAGCTTCCGGTATCGGAATGATAGTCAGGGAATATAAGGCCAAATACGGCAGCAAGGAATGGGATAAGCTCCCTGAGAGAGTATCCATCCATATCAACGATACTCATCCTACGATGTGTATTCCTGAGCTCATGAGAGTCCTTATCGATGAGGAAGATGTCAAGTGGGATGATGCATGGGAGATCACCAAGAAGACCATCTCATTCACTAATCACACTGTACTTCCGGAAGCTCTTGAAAAATGGCAGATTGCTCAGTTCCAGGATCTCCTTCCGAGAATATATATGATCATTGATGAGATCAACAGACGCTGGCAGCAGAGCCTGCCGCAGGATACCGGCGATCTGCAAGAGATATCCAGAGCAACATCGCCTCTGTGGGATAACGAAGTCAAAATGGCAAATCTTTCAGTGATCGGAAGCCATTCGATAAACGGTGTATCAGCTCTTCACAGCGATATACTGACTAAGACAGTATTCAGCAGATTCTATGAACTGAGGCCGGAAAGATTCAACAATAAGA
>SVCR01000283.1 GCA_015058265.1 Clostridiales bacterium | reverse complement strand
ACTCCGATCGAGGAATGCACGGATCTTATGATCTTCACCCAGAGTCCTTCCGCAGAAGTCAGAGAAGCAAGACGCAAGGCCAAACTGATCGGCATACCGATCTGGGAGATGATAGGAACGAGGCTTGAGTCATGGGACTGAAAAAAGAAGTAGAAGAGAAGGGCAAGAAGAATGCTAAACTCCCTGAACTCACATCTGATGGAAGGGTAGTCGATTATCTTCTTGATGCAGGTCTCGAAGCACCCGTATTCCTGTTTGAGGGCAGGTGCTACCGCCGCAAGAAAGACACAGTCTATGCGATTACTAATTTCACCATTGAGCCTGTCCAGATGACATATGCTGAGGATGAGACAGAAATGGTTGCTGACTTCATCACAGTAAAGGGAAACAGACACAGAATTTCACTCCTGGCATCGGACCTAAGTAATTCTCAGAGATTCAAGAGCGTGCTGAACAAGAAAACTATAGAGCTTGCATGGTTCGGTGGTGGTGAAGGTGACTTGGAACTCTTCAAGATGTATCTGGCTGAACTGTCCTGGCCTACGCGAATAGGAGTCAAGGCTATGGGTATACACAAACTCGATGACAAGTATGTGTTCGTAGATACAGATACCGCTGTAGACTCATCCGGAAACAAGTTGGAATCGATAGTACAGCTCGATAAGTATAAAGTCATCGGGACTTCGATTCTAAGCGCGGATTGTCTCTCCGGGGATGAACTGATGGCTCTCGGGAAATGCGTGCTTTCGTATAATGAGCTCGCCAAAACAGCAGCGATGCTGTCGTGGTGCTGCGGGTGTTTCATCAAGCAGCACCTGATAGCAAACGGCTATAAGTTCCCGCACCTGATGCTGGTGGGAGAAGCCGGAAGCGGCAAGTCAACTACACTCGAGCACGTGATACTCCCGGTCTTTAGTACTGAGAACGTTCAGGCAGCGACACAGATAACTGCTTTTACTCTCCTGAAGACAGCAGCTTCATCCAATCTGGTGCCGCTGTGTATGGACGAATTCAAGCCATCCAAAATGTCAGCGAATCGTCTCAACAATCTGTACAACCACTGCCGCGATTCATACGATGGACACACCGGTGTGAGGGGCAGAGCGGATCAGAGCGTTGCAGTCTACAGGCTTGATGCACCGATCGTGCTCGCGGGGGAAGAGTCCACTGACGAAGCAGCAATACGCGAGAGAAGCATTGAGATGCTTTTCACGAAGAAAGACATCATGTCACCCGAGCACAGGGAGGCATTCGCATACATCTGCAGATCTGCAGAGCTCCTTGAAAAGCTTGGCAGGACACTGCTTGCAGAAGCACTGGGGACCTCTGAACAGGAAACAGCCTTCTGGCATTCCGAAGGGACAAAGTGCTTCAGCAGTGAACTGCCGGCAAGGATCCTCAACAATCTGGCCTGCTGCTATTCCGGGCTGAGGCTTCTTGAAAAGGTATGCTTCCGGTATTCACTCAGCTGGCAGGATGTATTCCCTGAATCTCCAGACGAGTGTACGAGAGCCCTCGGTTATGGAGCTCGGGAATATCTACTCGATGGAGGAACACACAATAAAAGTGTCGTGGAACAAACCTTTGAAGTGATGTCGAGGATGAACCTTGCCTACGGAGAGGACTACACACTGAGTATTGACGGAAACGAACTCTTCATCCGCATATCTCACATATATGACAGATACACCAAGTACCGGAGAGAATTCGCTGTCGAGGGTGAGACGCTCACATATACACAGTTCCGGAAGCAGCTCAGGCACTCTGACCTGCTGATTGCAGCCAATACACAGAAGCGGTTACGTTCAGGCAATACCAAAGGCTACGTAATCAATTACCGGCTGCTCAAGGAAAGAGCGGATGTCGAGGGATTCGAACAATACTGAAATTCAGGCTTACAGCAGAAAGTAAAACAGATTCTGGCGAAGATAAGACTTAATGTATGTAACCATAATTATAAATGTAACCATGTAACCATTAAATAACACACTACGTGCGGGAAAGAGCCCAAGGGCATTCATGAACTTGCCGTTTATAAGCACTGTGACCCTATGTGCATAAACGGTTACAACGGTAAAAGTGGTTACGACATTTGATCATTTATGTTTTCAGCCTCGTGACCTCACGAGACAATACGGCAACTATTCTCGGACTGTTTACATTTAGGAAAGGAGTTCTGTGATGAGAGCAAGGGAATATCTTGAAAAGATTAGCAAAATGAACAAGGAGATCAATTCGACTATAAAGGAACTCGAGGAATATGAACGCTTGGAGGAGATATTTGAAATAGCGACGAGAATCACGAGCTCCTGGGACGATATGCCACGGCATAGGGATCCGCAGTCGCGTGAAAAGCTCCTTGTTAAGCTGATAGACATGAAATATGACATAAATGATCTCATAGACAAGTATGTCGACATGAAGATGGAAGCGATTAGGCTCATCAACAGACTGAGCAAGGCGGAATACATAGAGCTGCTGATTTGCAGATATATCGATGATATGGAATGGAGTGAAGTCTCGAAAAAGACTCACTACTCTGAGAACTATGTGCATAAACTGCACAGGAAGGCGCTGGCGGAATTTGATCAGATACTTGTTACCGAGGATGTGGATGTATCGTATTTTGAGTAAGCCTGCCGGAAAGAGGACAGTTAAAGGCAGTAAAGGGCAGTCAATGGCATGTTGAGGGCAGCTGTCAAGGGTGGTACACTATAGGTGGTTAATAAGGAGCAGACAATATCTGCAGCTGAAGGTCCCGGATAATCTCCGGGATTTTTTCATATCCGAAAAAGGCTGCGACCTGTATCCGGTACCAGAGCTATCTGCATCACTGCAGGTGGCTGTTTTTATTTACGGCTGTTGTCAAAACGAGCGAAACAGAAAGGAGAAACCACTGTGTCTACTGTATCAGAACTTACAAAGCATCAGGGAAAAGAACCACCAGACGGTAACAGTGAAGCAAAAAATGAGGTCATCATGTGCACGGATGAGACAGGTGTGCAGCTTTACCTCAGCGAG
>SVCR01000282.1 GCA_015058265.1 Clostridiales bacterium | reverse complement strand
ACAACGATTATTACATTCTGGATACAACTAATCCGGGAGCATACGATTATTTAAGGGGAGTGTTCACTTCTCTGAGATCAGCAGGTTATACGCTGTATAAGATAGACTTCATCCTCTGGGGTATGGCGGATTCATCCCAAGTCATCAGATATGATAACAGTATGACTTCTGTGGAGATCCTTCGCCGTACATTAGAGATGATCAGAAATACCGTAGGCGAAGAAAGCTATATCTTAGGCAGCATAGCGCCGTTCATGCCATGCATCGGATATGCTGACGGCATGCGTATCGCCGGAGATGTAGGCGCGCAATGGTCAGATAAATACGGCCGGAGAATCTGCTTCAGGAGCTGCCGTACGATAACTACTTCAATAACGTATTCTGGCAGAATGATCCTGATGCAGTCATATTGAGAGATTTCGGTACACATCTGACTGATGCAGAAACTGTAAGTATTGCATTGCTTCAGGCGGTGTCGGGTGGTATCATTACAACATCCGACCCGGTATACAGGTTGTCAGAAGAACGCAGACAGCTGCTGGAATTTATAAGGCCGACAGTAAGGGAGACTGCAGAGTTTCCTTTCCTGACAGAAGACCGCGAGGAGATCGTTATCACTCACATATTAAATGATTGGAATCTGCTTTATGTCATGAACCCTACTCAGCACCCGCTGAGGGTGCATTTCAGCATGGAGGAGCTGTTCGGGACTGAAGCGTTATTTCAATACCGATTCGAATGGACTGATGGTGAGAAGAGTTGTCCTGGATCAAGTACCTGTTTTTCAGAGACTCTGGCACCACATGATTCGGTGCTCCTGTTCCTGACAGAAGAGCCGATGAACGGGAGACCATCTAACATTTGGGACCGGAGACAAGTTATTTTATAGTTTTCTGAGGAGGCAAAAATGAAGAAAAGCAACATTAAGAAGATGCTTACACTCATGCTCGCTTTTGCAATGGTATTTGCAATGACAGCATGCGGCGGCGGCAGCAGCAGCGAAGATGCTGAAGCTTCTGGCGGAGCTGGAGACGGAACATCGATCACACTGTTCAACTCCAAGAATGAGATCCAGGAAGACTTCGAGAATCTCGCAAAGGTCTATGAGGAGCAGACCGGTGTTCATATTGAAGTTTATTATTCACAGGACACTGTATCCGCTCACCTTGCTACCAAGTACGCATCCAAGGCTCCATATACCATCAACATGGTAGATGCTAAGGACATTTATTCACTTGGTAAGCAGTACGGAGCAGATATGTCTGACTGCAAATGGGTAGGCGATACCGATTACGCTATCTCCGTAGACGATAAGGTTCTGGGATTCCCTACATGCATCGAGTGCAGAGGTATCCTCTACAACTCAGCAGCAATCAAGAATGCTCTTGGCGAGGACTTCGATCCTGCAACAATCAAGACTCTTGACGACTTCAAGGCAATGTGCGACAAGCTGGTAGCTGCCGGAATGGAGACACCTACAGCTATCCTCGGACCTGACTGGTCACTCGCAGCTCATTACCTCCAGCAGGTATATGAGGAGAGAGAAGATCCTGAAGCATTCATTCAGGACCTCTATGCTGGCAAAGTAGACCTCATGAAGGACGAGAAGTTCAACGCTCTGATGGATACATTTGATACCCTCAAGCAGTACAACATGTTCACTGCACAGGGCAGCAATGCTGAGGATGAGCTCGTACACCAGGCTATGTCTGAAGGAACAGACGCATTCCAGTTCGGCGGATGCTGGGAGTGGAATGACCTGCTGACTTATGACTACAACGGACCTGTAGGAATCATGCCGGTTCCACAGAACGTACAGGATGACTACACAGGAAAGCTCGTAGGCGGCGGTTCCAAGTACTTCTACGTTGACGGAAGTGAGTACACATCAGAGGCTGACCAGGCTGCTGGTAAGGCATTCCTCGACTGGCTCGCTACATCTGACGAAGGTAAGACATTCGTTTCCGACACATGCGGAATGGTATCCCCATTCAAGAGCAACACAGTTCCTTGCACCAATGATATCGGCAAAGTCGTTAAGGAATACGTAGACGCTGGTCTCATCGTTCCTAACTATGACTATGACCCGGATGATCATTATTCAAAGCTCGGTATCGAGATGAAGAAGTATCTTGATAACGCTTGCACACGTGAAGAGCTCGCTAAGGCTATTCAGGACTACTGGGCAAGCACAACACCTGTAGAGCACTAATTAATTATTTGTAGTAATTGATCAGGTAATAATTACGGCAATAGGCAGTCGAATCAAAGACTGCCTATTGCGCAATATAAGATTCCTGACAATTACGTATTGTGACTAATCAAGGGGACAATAATGAAAAGGAACACATTAAGCTATAAGATCAAACAATATCTGATGTTTGGCGGTGTGGGAACAGCTCTGTTCGCAGCCGTTGTAATAGTTCCGTTCATCTATGGTATCTACCTGACATTCACCAGTTGGGACGGCGTATCTCCTAACAAGCCGTTTGTAGGATTTGCTAACTATGCAGCAGCTTTTGCAGATCAGGAATATTGGCTGGCAATGGGCAGGACTGTTATCTACTCAGTATTTGCAGTAGTACTTATCAACATTCTTGCTTTCGCAATGGCATATCTTGTAACAAGCGGTGTAAAGGGACAGAATTTCTTCCGTGCAGGATTCTTCATTCCTAACCTGATCGGCGGTATCGTACTCGGTTATGTATGGAAATTCGTCTTCAACAGAGCTTTTGTAGCGATCGGCACAGCCATCTCCGGCGCTCAGGTTCCGTCGCTGCTTGCTTCGCCTCACGGAGCAATGTTCTGTCTGATACTCGCATCTGTGTGGCAATATGCAGGCTATATGATGCTGATTTATGTAGCGGGCTTTATGAGCGTATCTGACTCACTCAAGGAAGCCGCTATGATAGATGGATGTACACCTTCGCAGGCAATGCGCAATGTAACTATTCCGCTGATGCGCTCGTCATTCGTACAGTGCATCTTCCTGAGCATTACAAGATGCTTCGTAGTATACGATGTCAA
>SVCR01000281.1 GCA_015058265.1 Clostridiales bacterium | reverse complement strand
TAATGAAGTCATCTCCGCAGAAACTGTGGATATCAGCTGCTTCATGCGCAGAGCATACTACTCCGTCAAGACCTGCTGCCTTGGCGTTGAGTGCATACTGCCTGACGACCTCGTTCATAGGCTTGTCGATCAGCAGCTCTCCATGCAAGGTTGCCTCATCAGTTGATGTCAACTGTGTTACTGCTATGAGTTTCGGCTTTTCCGCATATCTTGCAGCTCCGAGCATCAGTCCTTCTCTGGCAGCCTTCATCATCTCGACACCGCCGCCTGCATGGACATTCACCATATCCACACCATAAGCTCCTAATACCTGCATCGCTTTCTTGACAGTATTAGGTATATCATGGAGTTTAAGGTCCAGGAATACTTTGTGACCCCTGTCCTTGAGTTTCTTTACGATCCCCGGTCCTTCAGAGTAGAAGAGTTCCATACCGATCTTTACATACGGTCTGGTTATGCTTACTGAGATATCATCACAGCTGACTATCTCGTCTCTGATCTTGTTGAATCTGTCAAGGAATCTTACTGTTTCCTCAGCGCTTGAAAAATCACAAGCTATAATTACGTCTTTACCCATAATGGTCCTCCTGCAGCATCCGGATCTCTTTGCCGATCCGAAGCTAATCAAAGCTCTCTCCTACAAGAAGTATACAGGAAACCGGTCCTGATTACACATACTTTCTGTCTATGCGTTATGCGCCGTACCTATGATATCCCTCAGGTCGCTTATCCCGTACTTTGCCATGACCTCAGGGAGATCGTTCACTATATCTCTTGAGGCAAACGGATCTGTGAGGTTGGCAGCACCTACTTCAACAGCAGCAGCCCCTGCCATCATCATCTCTATTACATCTTCAGCAGATGATACACCGCCCATCCCTATAACAGGGATCTTCACCGCGTTATATGTCTGATATACCATGCGCAAAGCGACAGGGAACACCCCCGGTCCGGAGTATCCGCCGGTTATATTAGCAAGTACAGGCTTTCCGGTCTTCAGATCTATTCTCATTCCCATGAGAGTGTTTATCAGACTGATCCCGTCAGCGCCTGCGGCTTCAACGGCTTTGGCCATTTCGGTGATATCAGTTACATTAGGCGTAAGTTTGACGATAATAGGCTTATCGGTCACTTCCCTAACAGCTTTCACTACGCCTTCAGCCATGCACGGATCAGTCCCGAAAGACATACCTCCGCCATGCACATTAGGGCAGCTGATGTTGACTTCGAGCCATCCGACTATATCTTCTGCACCAAGCACCTTAGCTACAACAGCATATTCATCCGTAGAGAATCCGCTTACATTAGCCATCACCTTCTTATGGAAGACCTCAGCTAATTTAGGCAATTCCTCGGATACTACTTTGTCCACACCCGGATTCTGGAGTCCGACAGAGTTCAGCATTCCTGCTGCACATTCGGCTATTCTCGGTGTCTCATTTCCAAACCGCGGAGAACCTGTTGTACCCTTGAAGGAGAATGTTCCGAGACAGTTTATGTCATACAGCTCAGCGAACTCATATCCGTATCCGAAGGTCCCCGACGCAGGTATAACGGGATTATCTATGGTTATCCCGCACAGATCCACACTGGTATTAATCTTATTACTCATACAGGATCTCCTCCGTTTTCATTACAGGACCGTCCTTGCATATCCTCTTATATCCCGTCAAAGTCCTGCAGCTGCATCCCATGCATGCTCCGAAGCCGCATCCCATGCGCTCCTCAAAGCTCATCTGACCGGATAATCCCGCTCCTTTATACAGCTCCGTGTATACCGCTTTCAGCATCGGTCCCGGTCCGCAGGTGAAGAAATGTGTATATTCCGAAGCATCTCCGGACTCTCTGAATGCGTCAGTCACGAATCCTCTGATCCCGCTGCTTCCGTCAGCTGTCGCTGTAATGACTTTGCAGCCGAGCTTGCTGAACTCTTCAGTGTAATAGATCTCATCTGCTGAATTGAAGCCGAGGATCACAGTCACTGTCCTGACATTTTCATCAGAGCAAAGTCTGCGTGCGGCAAGGTAGAGCGGCGGTATCCCGACGCCGCCTCCGATGAGAAGCGGATGCTCACCGGCAGAGGAAAGGTCATATCCGTTCCCGAGGCCTGTCAGCACATCAAGCACAGTTCCGCAGCTGAGATGCGTCATCTCTTCTGTTCCATGCCCGAGCACTTTATATATGATGGTCACGGTTCCTCTCCCGTCATCTCCGCAGTCCACATCGCATACACTGATCGGTCTGCGCAGGAAATGACCATCAAGCCTGATGTTGATAAACTGACCTGCTGCCGTGATCGCGCTCACATCCCCTCCGAGACGCATCCTGTACGTCGTCTTCGTAAGAGGTCTATTCTCTTCTATAGTCAATAATACCTGCTTCATGATCTCCTTACATATCTATTGTTGAAACAGTCTGAGTCGTCTCTTCAAGTACATCCAGCAGCACTCTTACTGTATCGAGTGAAGTGAAGAGCGTTGCGTTGTTCTCGCTGGCGCACTGTCTGATCAGGAGACCGTCATTAGCAGTGACGTGGTCTCCGACCTTTCTTGTATTGATGATATAAGCTATATGTCCGTTTCTGATAGCATCGAGTATCTCATCAGATCCTTCACTGATCTTCTTCAGCGATCTGGTCCTGATACCGTTCTCCTTGAGGTATGCTGCTGTTCCCGGAGTCGCCTCGATGTTGAATCCGAGATTGTAGAACCTGCGGATCAAAGGCAAAGCTTCTGCCTTGTCGTCTCCGGCGAGTGTCGCCAGAACAGTTCCGTAGTTACGCAGGGTCGTTCCCGATGCTGTGAGTGCTTTGTACAGCGCGCGTGTCAGCTTATCGTCATATCCGATCGCTTCGCCCGTAGACTTCATCTCAGGTGAAAGATAAGTGTCAAGTCCCTTGATCTTATTGAAGCTGAATACAGGCACTTTGACATAGAATCTCTTCTTCTCATCAGGATACAGGTCGAATATACCCTGCTCCTTGAGGCTCTTGCCGAGAATAACTTCTGTAGCTATGTCGGCAAGGCT
>SVCR01000280.1 GCA_015058265.1 Clostridiales bacterium | reverse complement strand
AAGGTGCTGATGCCTTCAGCAGGAATTCTTTCTTGCTGTCAGTCATCCAAACACCTCCCGTCATAATCATAATTACAACAAAAAAATAAAGTGATGAACTTAGTTATCACCTCCCGTCTCGATCTCTGTGATTCCTGCTGCGGTTCATTCCACATGCATTGAGTTCTATTTTTATGTTCCTTTGTACCTGCAGACTTCTTTCAAGCGTGAATTCAGCAGTCTTGATATCTTTGCGTAGCTTACCGATCTCTGCAGTAAAGCTGTCTCTTTCAGCCTTCAATCGATCTATCTGATCAGGGTCTGAAGCACGCCTCAGTTTATTCCTTATCTTGTTTCTCGTTGCAGAAAGATCGTCCATTTTCCTTTCTGAATCAGAAATGAAAGTCTTAACATCTGCATCCGTTCTGAGATGTTCCCGTGCCATAAGTCTGGCGCAGGCGGAGTATTTATCACACATACGCCCAGCTTCACGCATCTCAGGTGAGAGCGGCTTGTGTTTTTTCTTCGGCCTGTAACCGAGAAGATACAGATAATGAAGATAAAGTCCGTATATGCCTCCAATCTTTCGTGCAGTCTTCCTTGTTCCGTTGACGTGGATACGCGAATGCTTCGGAGGCATCATGGTCATAAGATGCTTTTCACGGTTGACTGCTACGATCTCGTAATCATTTGCATTGACTCTCTGAGCGATCCTGTCTAGTTCATAATCCTCTCCAAGCCGGTAAAGCCTTACAGCCTTCCTAGAATTAACAGACCTGATAGTCGGATATTTCCTTGAGTAGCTGTAGCTGATGATATATCCCTGCTGCTTCATCAGACTGATGAAAGCAGGAAAATTGGTACTGAGTGAAACAGCATTATCTATGGCTTCACGCATCAGATTGTATCTGGTAGGCTCACCGTTCTTCTCTGCAAAGTGGATCTGCCGAGGGGTTTTCCCACGCGGCTTTTCTATAACAGAGAGACCTTCCTCCAGGCATAACTCATCAGATATTCTGCGGAGCCTGCTGTATGCAGCCTTATTGTCATTGAATTTCCTCCCATCTATGAACGAGACAGAACAGCATACAAGGTGGTTGTGCAGATGATCGCGATCCAGATGGGTAGCGACCAGCACCTGGTATCTGTCTCCCCACATCCTGCGTGCGAGTTCTACTCCAAGCTGATGACATTGCTCAGGCGTTACTTCACCCGGCTTGAATGACTGATAACAGTGATAGGCGACATTACCGCCGGTCTTCCCGAAGAGCTTCTGAGTATTGATCATTTCGTCAAGCGCTGTATCAGCGGAGCAATTAACACCTGTTACATAGCATGCTTTTTCAGATTCTCCTGTAGTATCAGCGACCGTTTTGTCTCCATTCATCGCGTACCTGATGACAGAAGCAAGGTCATCATCTGATGTTTTTTCAGGGTTGGATGCATAATCAACGACACGTTTAAGGTTGTCTCTGACGGGCCAGATCTTAGTCGTTGCCATCTGCTTTCACCTCCGTCTTTGGGTAAATATGCCTCATAAGCTGCAGAGTCTCGACCATTATTCTGAGCAGATCCGCATAGATATCATTACAGAATTTCTGCGTTACTGGATCAGAAGATTGTCTTTTCATATTGTTTACGGCTCCGATCACTTCGTTGATCCTGAGAAAACTTTCTTCGATTTCTTTCGACGGAAGCTCTTTCGGTACGACTTTCATTGCTATCTGCCTGAGGTATTCTGAGATACTCAGGCGACATTTTCTTGCATTGCGTTCTATCTTTTTCTTTTCTTCCGGGGTCACTCTGATGTTGATCCCGAGGTTTCTATGTCTGTTTGCCATATATATTTCCCTCTCCTTAGACAATTATTTTCACACATGATTCTTTTGTAATAACTGATAGGGGTTGCAGGGGCAGGAGCCCCTCCCGGTATTGCCACGAAGTGCAGTGCTGCGGCTGTGTGAGTATTGCCACAATGTGGCTGGCGATACATAGCCTATGCTCGCTACTCTTATGGACAGATCTCCGGCTGTCCATAGTGGCAACACCCGTGGCGATACACGGATGTTGTTCCTCTTTGTAAGATGGCGATACAAGGTGGCAATACCTGTAAACTTCCCATATGACGGCAATGACGCTAATGACGGAATGTCGCTCCTAGAGCAGGGAAGCGTCATAAGCGTCACGAGCGTCATCATTATCAAGGGAGTCCTGATCTGCAGATGAGCAGAAATGTTCATCTGCTCCTTCGGCAGGTTCTTCAGCTACTGTGAACACATAATTGCGGTCGCTGGATACGCGTGCGCTATCGTATGTGATCCCGAGAGGGAGCAGCACTTCGTCATGGAACTTCGAGAGTGCTCTGCTTAGTGCATGCGGCTTTACATGAGGAAGACCGATCTCTGCTAGCAGAGCTGACATGGTGCCGGTGAATCCTCCTTCAGCCATCAGGAAGTCGACTACCCTGTACACGATCTCAGGGACATTTTCTTTTGCAATATCTTCTTCGGATTTCTCTTCGATGACCTGCCACTCGGGATGCTGCCACTGCATAACGAGTTCGATATCCGGTGCATCACGTCCGCTCACGCTGAGCGTGCCGGCAGTTCCTCCGCGGTTCTTGCGGAGTATGAGTATCATGTCGGCTGTACCTGTGACTGCTGATGAACCGAGCACATCATTATTGCCATCCGTTGAATCGTGTTTCTTGCGTGTGTGATGGACAAACACTATCGCTATCCTGCGGTGATCAGCGATCTCCTTGAGCCTCGCAAGCTCCTCATACTCACATGCGTATTGGTTGGCATTCGAAGTCGGATTACTGTTTCGGATCTTCTGCAGTGTGTCTACTATCACGAGCCTGACTTCCGGATTGCTGTCCAGGCATCTCTCAAGGTCACTGATGAAATCATTGCAAGGATCCTTTACTGAGGTAGCGTATATCAGTCCCGGTGGGGGAGCAGTCCCTATATCCAACAGTCTGCTCTTGAGCCTTGCATCCGTATCTTCAAGTGCGTAGTATGCTACATCACACTTCTTAACATCATGACCGAG
>SVCR01000018.1 GCA_015058265.1 Clostridiales bacterium | reverse complement strand
CAGGGGAAACCGCTCTTTTCGATTGCTCCTTCAACCGCCTTCAAACAGCTCTAAAATCCTTTCAAAAGACCCTATTGAGGGACAAATTGAGGGATGAAATGTGATTATGACGAGAGTCGATTCGCTCGCAGTCTGTACATTAACTCAGGTCGCAGTCTAAAACCTCTTACATAATTCGTTTAAGAAGCGTATACGATATCAACTAAATGATGAAGCAAAATGAACAGGAGGAGACTGTTTATGACGTGCGTGATATTTACAAACAGAATATCATGATATTCTGTTTGTGTATTAGCGAATAACACTGAAATCCTGTAATATCTTAATATAGTAGGACACATGACTTTGGTTGAAGCACGTGATCTGAGCAGAAATGTATATCTATCCTAAAGCACTCAGGGAGAGAAGAAAATGCGTATTAGGTTGAAAATCAGGGAAACAATAGCGGTATTTATAATTTTGGTTCTTTTCATCTGCATCCATACAGTCTCTGTTTCCGCAGAAAGTGGTACAGCAGTAAAAATCAAAGTCGGGAATAAGTCCTTTAACGGGGTCTTCTATGATAATAAAACAGCAAAGGCTCTTCTCAAATCGATGCCGATGAAGATTAAAATGTCTGAGCTCAACGGTAATGAGAAGTACAGGTATCTGAAAAAGGACTACCCGGTCAATGAGAAGAATGTAAAGAGAATCAAGGCGGGAGACATTATGCTTTACGGCTCTGACTGCCTTGTGGTATTCTACAAATCTTTCACTACATCATACGAATATACTAAAGTAGGCAGGATCACAAACCCAAAGGGATTGAAAAAAGCAGCCGGAAAAAAGTCAGTCACCGTATCTTTTTCAAAGAAAAAGGTGATCAGGCTCAGTAAGAAAAAATTAACGCTTGAACCCGGACAGGTAAAAACGATCAAACTCAAAGGGGCAAGTGCAAAAAAAGTAAAATGGAGCACATCAAATAAAAAAGTTGCGACGGTCTCAAAAGGGAAGATCACAGCTAAGAAACCCGGAAAAGTGACAATAACAGCCAAATATAAGAAGAAGAAATATAAATGCAAGGTTCTGATCAGATGAACCCAATATACCCCGTTTCTTGAAGATGATAGGGGGTGTTGTTATAATATAGTCAAAGTGATCTAACTAAGGGGGCACTATGGCATATATCTATGATGAAGAAAGATATTCACTCAAAGATTCTCATCTCAAAGTAGAATCCTTGTTTATTAATGATATACACAAGTGCACCGGGGTGTATGTTTTTCCGTTCCATCAGCATGACGACTTGCTTGAACTGTCGATCGTTGTCCAGGGCGAGGAATTGATCGAGTTTAAGGATGGTTCATACAGAGCGAAAGCCGGAGATCTCATCATCAAAAATGCGTCTGCTCTCCACCAGGAAACGGCAGGAACAGATGAGGAGCTGATAGAGATATCTGCAGGAATATCAGGGGTAAAGATCCCGGGGCTTCCGAATAATTGCCTGTGTGATGAGGATATCATTCCGGTCATACCTGCCGGCGAGTCCGCAGCAGTCCTGATAGAGTTGTTCCATACGATCGAAAACATGTACCGGCAGAGTGTTACGATGTATTCGCAGGTTATTCAACTGGCGCTTAAGACATTTGTGTCGATATCCCTGATGACAGTTGACCGTTATGGAGTCCCTAAAGAGCGAAAGAAGAAAAAGGAAGATCAGCAGATAGCTGAAATAGTAAAGTATATTGATGATAATTACAGCAATCAGATAAGTCTGGATGATATAGCAAAATCCTTTTTTATCAGTCCATACTATCTTTCCAGGAAGTTCAAGGCAGAAGTCGGCTATACTGTTAATCAGTACATCCAGAATCTGAGGCTTGGTAAAGCCGAGCAGAGGCTTGCTTTCGAGGATACATCGATCAAAAAAATTGCCGCTGAATGCGGATTTGAGAATCTGAAGTATTTCTATTCGGTATTCAAGGTCAAAACAGGTCATACTCCGAATGAGTTCAGATGTCTGCTCAGACCGGATGCAGACGGAGAGGAGTAACGACAGACGGAAATAATGTAAGCATGCGAGGCCGGGCAGGCCTCGTTTTTAGTGCAAAAAAACTGACCTCTACGCAAAAATAATGACCCTTCGAAGCAAGAATTCTGACCTTTGACAGATTGTTAACATTCTAAACATTGAAAAAGCAGTCGGATAAAGGGCAAAATCTCAAACCACGTTTGCAAGAATGTGGAATTTTCAGATCCGCTTTGTGCAGTTAAACTTTTAACAACAAGACAGAAGGAGATCAGCTGCAGAGATCCTCCCGATGCACTTTACAGTCAAATCCAACAGCTTTATGAAAATCATTTTGAACAAAGAAAAGGAGAATTAATCATGAAGAAGATTTTCGGAAGTCCATCCAGATATGTACAGGGTATGGGAGTACTCGGAGATGTAGCTAAGTATGCAAGGATCCTCGGCAACAAGCCGGCAATCATCATCGATCCGGACATCGCAGAGGAAATGATCAAGATCGTAGACAAGAGTTTTGATGGTGACAAGGATGCTTATTACGTAGAGATCCTCGGCAAGAACAGCCCGAGAGTATGCTGCCAGGAAACGATCGACCTCCTGAGAGAGAACGGCAACGCAGCAGGCTGTGATCTGTTCATCGGAATCGGCGGAGGAACAACACTGGACGTAGCAAAGGCAGCAGCACATTTTGAGAAAGCACCTATGATCTCCTGCCCGACTACAGCAGCAACAGACGCTCCATGCAGCGCTCTTTCAGTAATCTATCACACAGACGGAGTATGGGATTATCACCTGTTCCTCGACAGAAATCCTAACTATGTACTCGTAGATGAAGACATCATTGTACACGCTCCTGCCAGATACAACCTCGCAGGTATGCCGGATGCTCTTTCTACATATTATGAAGCACATACTGCTAACGCAGCTAACGTAGACAACTTCCTCGGCGGAAAGCACACAGTGATCTCCGAGACTATCGCTCAGCTTTGCTACGACATCATCTATCAGTATGGCGAGCAGGCAGGAGCAGCGTTCAAGATGCATGCAGTAACACCTGCTGTAGAGAAGGTCGTTGAGGCAAGCACACTTCTCTCAGGTGTAGGCTTTGAGACCAACCACAGCGCAGCATCACACGCTATCCAGAACGCTATGACAGCGATCCCTGCATCACATGAATACTTCCACGGTGAGAAAGTAGCCTTCGGTATCCTCGGTCAGCTTGCTCTCGAAGCATGGGACGATGAGGAGATCGACAAGTTCTGCAAGCTCTGCATCCACCTCGGACTGCCTGTAACACTTGCTGAACTCGGAATGCCTAACCTCTCAGATGAAGAGATCATGTCAATGGCAGAGCTCGCATGCAAGGAAGGCGAGACCATCCACAACACAGTAGTACCTGTAACACCTAGAGTTGTATTCGATGCTATTAAGACAGCTGACGAACTCGGAAGACAGTACCACCAGAAGTACAGCAAGATCCTGTAATCAAAGCAGGAATTCGTAAAGCCAGGCTATCAGAACGAGGAGGAATGAAATGGATAATCTTCTGAAAATTATGTCATCACCGCTCCGGCTCGGACCGGTCGAGATCAAGAATCACTTTATCGTATCACCTATGGTCATGAACTGCTGCAACGAGGACGGTACTGTCACGGAAAAGTGGACAGCATATCATGAAGAAAAAGCTAAAGGCGGCTGGGGCCTCATCGTAACAGAGGACATCGCAGTAGATCCTACAGGAAGAACATATCAGTATATTCCGGGACTATGGGATGACTGCCAGATCGAGTCTCACAAGCAGCTCACAGACAGAGTACACGCTGCAGGCGCTAAGATCTTCGCACAGATCTTCCACGGCGGCCGTCAGACTCAGGAATGGATCACCGGACAGCAGGTATGGGCACCATCACCGATTCCATGCCCGGTCAAGAAAGAGCTCCCTCATGAAATGACAACAGAGGAAGTCGACGCAATGGTCGAGAAGTTCGGAGATGCTGCTCTCAGAGCCAAGAAGGCAGGCTATGACGGAGTACAGATCCACGGCGGACACGGATATCTGATCACTGAGTTCGCATCAGCTTATTCCAACAAGCGTATTGACAAGTACGGCGGGAACCTGGTCAACAGAATGAGATTCCCTATGGAGATCGTCAGAAACATCAAGGCAAAGTGCGGAGATGACTTCCCGATCGATTATAAGATCTCCGGCGAAGAGCAGGTAGAGGGCGGCACAAACATCGAGGATACCAAGGCAATGGCAATGCTCCTCGAGCAGGCAGGAATCACATCACTGAACGTATCAGTAGGCGTATATGAAAGCTGGTTCATGCAGGTACCTCCTTCAGTAATGGGTCATGGCTGGCTGACAAAGTACTCCAGCGAGATCAAGAAGGTAGTAGATATTCCTGTAACAACAGTCGGAAGGATCAATAACCCGCTCGTAGCAGAAGCGATCATAAAGAGCGGCAAGGCAGACGCATGCTACATGGGAAGAGCTTCACTTGCAGATCCTCACATGCCTAATAAGGCAATGGCAGGACAGTGGGAAGACATCATCCAGTGTATCGCTTGTCTTCAGGGCTGCAGCGGACAGATCGATGCAGTACCTGCAAAGCACGGCGGATGCACACTCAACCCTCGCACTGTAATGGAAGACGAGTGGAAGATCGAAGAAGCTGCAGAGAAGAAGAACGTCATCGTTATCGGAGCAGGCCCTGCAGGATGCGAAGCAGCTATCGTAATGGCTCAGCGCGGACACAAGGTCACCGTATATGAGAGAGACAACACTATCGGCGGAATGTACCGCATAGCTGCAATACCACCTTGGAAGGGTGAGATCATCGACTTCATCCGCTGGCAGGCAACTCAGATGGAAAAGCTCGGCGTAAAGGTCGTTCTTAACACCGAGGTTACCAAGGAAATGATAGAAGAGGCTAAGCCGGACGCAGTAGTAGTAGCTACCGGATATCACCAGTTCGTACCTCCTTTCCCTGGAAAAGACAGAGATTTCGTACTCGCTTCCAACGATGTACTTGACGGAAAGGTCGATGCTCAGGGCAAGATCGCAGTCATCGGCGGCGGACTTGTTGGCGCTGAGACAGCAAATCATCTGTGCACGCACGATAATGAAGTAACCATCATCGAAATGCTTCCTAAGGTAGCAGGCGAGGAACCGGGCAGCATGAGAAAGTTCCTCATGGAATCTTATGAAGAGCACGGAGTAGACATCCACGTCAATACAGCAGTACAGACCATCAATGAAGACAAGACGATCACTGTCAAGGTCGGCGATGAGATGAAGGATCTCGGACCATTCGACTATGTACTCACTGCAGTAGGACTTCACAGCAATACAGAGCTCAAGGATGTTCTTGAAGATGTTGTACCGGTAGTCAAGTATGCAGGCGGCGCTCTTCAGAGAGGCAACGCACTTGATGCTATCCGTGAAGGATACAAAGCAGGTCTGGAGGTATAAATCAATGAAAGAATCATACGTACAGAGACCGGACGGATTCCTTGACAGGACACCGTGGTTCAAATTTCTCCTCATAAGTGTACTGTTCGGTATATGGGGAACAGCTGTTGCGCTTAACAGCGTACTGATCGCTCAGTTCAAGGAAGTATTCACTCTTTCCAACGTAGCGAGCGCACTGATCCAGTCAGCATACTTCGGGTCATACTTCCTGGTATCGCTTCCGACATCCATGATGATCAAGAAGTACAGCTATAAGACAGCTATCGTAACAGGAATCGCACTGTTTGCGGGCGGAGCACTGCTCTTCTACCCGGCATCCAAGGCCGGAAGCTACCTGCCTTTCCTGCTGTGCATCTGCGTAATGGCTATCGGAGCAGGAATGCTCGAGATGTCCTGCGGAACTTATGTAGTAATGATGGGAGAGCCGGAAGGATCGACTCTGCGTTCGACAATTGCGCAGACCATCAATCCGATCGGAAATATCATCGGAATCTTACTCGGAAAAGTCCTGATCTTCTCTGCAGCAGGCAGACTTTCGGATCAGATGGCAGGACTCAGCGAAGCAGAGCTTCATGATTTCAGACTTGCATCTCTACAGCGCACGATCATTCCTTACATGATCATCGCAGTGATCCTGCTGGCTTTGCTCGTACTCATCGCTGTTCAGAAATATCCTTCATGCAAGGTCAAGACTGACGGCACAGAAGAAGTTCCGGGGACACTGGAGACAGCTAAAGCACTGTTCACTAATAAGAAGTTTGCATGGGGCTGGTTCGCACAGTTCTGCGGTATAGGGGCCCAGCTCACGATCTGGTCATTCCTGATCCGCCAGGTACTGGAGATCAACACTCAGATGACAGAAGCAGACGGAACCAACTTCATGATGTACTCATACATCCTCTTCTTCATCGGAAGATTCCTTGTATCGATGTTCGTCAAGAAGGGTGTAAGTGAGTACAATCTGCTGACCGTATATCTCGGACTGGCCGTACTCGACATGATCGTCGTAATGTTCGCGCCGGGAACGATTCCGGTATATATGCTGCTCGCGATCAACCTCGTGCTCGCACCTATATATCCTGTACTGTATGCAACAAACGTTGCTAACGCAGACAGAAAATACACAGAGAATGCCGGAGCATTTGCAACAATGACTCTTGTAGGCGGAGCGATCTTCCCTATCATTCAGGGCAAAGTAGCAGATATAACCAGCCTGCAGTTCTCATTCATCGTACCGGCTATCGGATTCGCTATCGTAATGATATTCGCGATGAAAAACCGCAAGAAAGCATAATACGAACCTCCCCTTAAATATCCATATGAGGCTAAAACACGATGAGTGCTTTAGCCTCATGGACTATAAAGGGCGATCTTCAGACAGGAGAACAGATATGCACTTTAATGGACCAATAGTACGACCGCAGACTGATGCCGACAGCCTTTTCATAGAGGTAACTGTGGGATGCACACATAACAGCTGCACGTTCTGCAACTTCTATGATGGGTACAGATTCAGCGTTGCACCGATCTCTCAGATCAGGGAAGACCTGGAAGAAGCAAAAGCGGTATATCCTCGGGTCCGCAAGATCTGGGCCAACGGCGGTAATCCTTATGCTCTGGCAACGGACAAGCTGGCCGAGATCGGAAAACTGATCAAGGAATACTATCCTGAAAGCCGCATCTCAACCTACGCCAGGGTGGATGACCTGACACGTAAGACAGTTGAAGAAATGCGTTATCTGAAGGAATGCGGCTGGGAAGACCTGGTGGTCGGCTTTGAAACAGGAGATGATACATCTCTCAAATATGTAAACAAAGGATATACGGCAGCGGACATACTCCTGGGCTGCACAAGACTGGAGCAGGCAGGAGTTGATTACAGAATGATCTTTCTCGGGGGACTTGCAGGGAAGGGAAAATGTGAACAGTCTGCGCGTACTACAGCAGAGCTTCTGAACAAGCTGCATCCTTATATCATGTATCTGAATTCAGTTTCCATACTGCCGGGTACAGAACTGTATGAAGACAGGGCAAAGGGACTGTTCGAAGAAGCAGGAGAGCGTGAGCTTGTGCTCGAATTCGCTACACTGCTTGAGAACATGAATAACGACATATATATTTTCGCCGCTTCTAATACGACACCTTTCTCGTTCTTTATGGATCTGCAGCCGAATAAAGGCAAGATCGTTTCAGAAATGAGGGAATATGCAGACAAAATGAGTGCTCAAGAGGAAAAGATGAGCGCTCAGCAGAGAAGTATGAGAAGAAGTGTCTAGTGAACAAAGTCTCGGAAGGCAGATAGAATCATGAAAGCAGGAATAATAGCTGTAGTAATAATATATGAAGTCCTGTCGATAGGCATTGTTAGCTGGATGATCAAGAAGAAAAACCGCGGTGTGAACACTGAAGAAGGAAGCTTCGCACTTGGCGGAAGAAGCCTCAGTACATGGGCTGTAGGAACAACGATGTGCCTTACACTTCTTGGCTCCGGACACCTTACCGGAACCTGGGAAGGCTGCCTGTCTCTCGGAGCAACGCAGATATGGCACGTAATGGCAAATGGTTTTGCCATGTCCCTCGGCGCCGTGACGATCTACTGCTGGGCAAGAAGGATGAGGATCACCACTATCGGAGATATAGCCACGACTTTGTACTGCAAGGAACTGGCAGTTCTGATAGCAGCAGTGAACATCGCAGTCGGCTGGGCCGTGACTTCCTTCGAAACTCAGGCACTGGGGATAATCATCAATTCCATGACCGGGCTGCCGCTCAAGCTGACTGTACTGATAAGCAGTGTGATAGGCCTCTGTTACATCATTTTCGGGGGAACTAAGCAGGCAGCCATGCTCAATCAGGTCAATATAATCATATTGTATGTAGGTATGTTCGGAGCTCTGTTCTTCGTACTGAAGATGCTGCCGGGACATGATTTCAGCTCGATCTCTGAATACTACGCTTCAAGACCTGAGGAGTATCCTAACTTCCTGCTCTTCACAGGAGGCAAAGAGCACTTCCTCGAAGTCGGCATTCCGATCCTGATCGCCCCGTTCTTCGCTCATTGCTGCGGACAGCAGACGATACAGACTGCGGCTTCAGCCAAAAGTGAAAAAGCACTTAAGCGGATAGTATGGTTCGTAGGACCTATGAATGTAATCATCGGGGCAATATCGATCTGCATAGCAATGACTGCAAGAACGATGCCTGAATTCGCACAGTTTGACAACAAGCTGGTCACAACACAGATGCTGATAACACTTCTGCCGGACTGGTTCATTGCGATACTGTTTGCCGCTTTCGTCGCAGCGCTGCTGTCTTCCTACGGAGGGTTCCTCATCGGACCGGCAACAGTCATCACATGTGACTTCATCAAAGAATTCTATGTGAAGGACATGTCGGAAAAGAAGGAGGCTAATCTGATCAGGGTATTCATTGGTGTAGGTGCCGTAATAACCTGTGCAATGGCACAGACTCTTCCGACCATAGTTAATATGTTTACCTGGATATACTCCTTCATGATCCCGGTATTCTTCATATTCGTCTTCGGTCTTTGGTGGAAGAGAAACAGTAAAGTGAGCATACTTGCATTCATAGTGAGCTGGATAGTTGCAACACTGTGGACATTCTTCCCGGGACTGACTGATGTATTCCATGTGGGAAACATACATATATCATACATAATCCTGGCAGTATCTCTGATCGTACTGATCGCAGGCAATCTGATATCGGACGGAAAGCCGGGCTACTTCAGATCTGAAGAGTGGTACAACTCAGATTCATACAGGATATATCTCGAGGAAAAAGCTAAAGGCAATGCCTGACAAGGAGGAGGGAAGACAAGATGTTCGTTGATATAGCATTGAAAGCAATAGTCATTCAGCTTGTATGGGCAGCCTGTGTTGTTGCGTGTTCGAAGATCGTATCCGGGATCGTGAATTCAAGGGAGGAGAGCAAACATGAATGAGACCATTCTGGAATTGATATTAACTGCAATCATGGGATTCTTTATGGTCATGGGTCTGATGGGCTGCAGGAGAGAAAGACTGATGTCAGAAAACGAAGAAAATACTAAAGAAAAATAACACTAAATCTCAACTGGTATAACACGCGTCGATGCAGCCGGCCCTTAATGCGGCGGACTACACCGGCGCGTTTTGAATTCTCTCTTGCTGTCTGATACATCCCGGAACGCAGTGCGCTTCACTCTGAATTTTACGGTAGCTTGCATACGTGGATAAGTGCTAAACTGAACAAGGAAACTTTGCGTGAACATATGAGATGAAAGAAGACCGAATATGGGGCGAGAGATGGATGTTTATAGATTTGATGCCGATCTGATGAGAGAAGCTGTGGCGGCAGCTGATAAGCACTGGAAATATCTGCACGATATACCGGAGCCTGCATTCAATGAATATAAGACGACCGAATATATCAGGAAGACTGCCATGCAGTATCCTGTTACGGAAATAGATCTTGGCATGGAGACAGGATTCGTCTGCTGGCTTGATGCAGGTGCTGACAGGACTGTGGCACTTAGAGCAGATATAGATGCATTGCCTACGGAAGACGCCCCGAGACATCTCTGCGGTCATGATTCACATGCCGCAACACTGCTCGGTGCGATCCACTATCTATCCGGCGCGACTGACCTCAGTAACAATGTGCTGTTTATATTCCAGCCGGCGGAGGAGGGGACAAGAGGCGCGAGGGCTCTGCTCGACCATGGTGTTCTGGAGAGATCACCGCAATTTCCATCGTGTATTTTCGGGATACATAACCGGCCGGAAGTGCTGTGCGGAGATGTTGTTGTTCATCACGGCCCGCTCATGTCAGAAAAGAGTACATTCAGGATCAAATACACCGGTCGTCCGGGACATGGCTCACTGCCGCATAAATGCATAGATCCGGTCGTTGCCGGCTGCTCTTTTGTATGCAGTATGCAGACTGCGGTCAGCAGGAACACGGATCCCTTCCAGCCTGTGATATGCACAGTCAACAGTATCAGAGGAGGGGAACCGAATCACGCATCTCCGGAATCAGCAGAGATGACAGGATATATAAGATCATTCGATCACGATACGCATACAAGACTTGAGGAACGAGTGAAATCTCTGGCAGAGAATATTGCAGCTGCTTATGAGTGCAGTTGTAAATGCGAGATCACACCTATGGTCCCGGCCGTTGACAATAAGGCCGAAATGTATGAGATGGCTATGAAAGCTGCAGAGATGGCGGTTGGTACGGACCATATAACAGATGCTTCTCCGAGCCTTGCGTGTGAAGATTTTGCCCTATATGGAACTGTCATTCCGGAATTCCTGTACTGGGTCGGCAGCGGAACTCCGGGCAAAGCAAATGCTCCATGGCATGATCCGGAGTTCTGTATGGATCCGGAGTACATGAAGACAGCAGTTCCGGTATTGTGTGCATCAGTGATCTCTGGTTGATTTATGCTCGCGGTCGCGGGCCAGTGAGAAGAACAGTCCGATGACACAGATTCCTGCAAAGGTAATAAATGATACATGCATCATTCGAAGTATATCAGCGTGAGGAGAGGTCTCAAGAGTGCCGCTCCCGAGAACGAGTGCAGTAATGGAACTCAGAACAGCCATTCCGGAAGACTGCCCGTAAGTACGCATGGTAGCGATTATGGAATTGGCTACGCCATAATCGTTCTTGCTGACGCAGCTGAGTATGGCATTGGTATTCGGCGATGAGAAGAATGCGAACCCCGTACCGGTCATACACATCACGGCCAGAACATAGAAGACAGATGTGTCCTCGCCTATGCGGGAGTACAGCAGCAGAGTGAGTGCACAGATCCCCATTCCGGTACTGGCCAGCACAGACGGCCTGATCCGGTCTGACAGACTGCCTGTGAAAGGAGACAGCAGAGCCTGGGCGGCAGGCATAATAATGAGTATGAGGCCGGCTCTCCCTGACGGGAAGCCGAGGATAACCTGAAGATAAATACTCATCTCATAGCTTATAGCGAAGGTCGCTCCGTAATTCAGCAGAGCGGCGAGGTTCGAAAAAGTGAAAGTACGACTCCGGCGGAACATACTTACCCGCATGATGGCAGACTTTCCCATACTCTCGCGCCGGTTCTCATGTGCGAAGAATAAAATGAGGAGGAAAATGCCGGCAGCGAGCATATACTTTGCTTTATCATCGCTCCCGAGACCTGTCATGCCAATCAGACTTAAAATTATTGAAGATATATAAAACGCGATGCCAATGGAGTCCGTTTCGGAAGCATGCGAAATATCTGCACTCTCGTCATCTTTAGGAACAGCCCTGAATGCAGCAAGGAAAGCTGCGGCAGATATGACGACTGATACGGCGAAGATCGACCGCCATCCGAAGGTGTTGTTTAAAAGACCGCCTGCGACAGGGCCTGCAGTCAGACCTATATAAGTTGCGGCGACAGAGTAACCAAGCATTTTGCCCTGCACATTATGCGGAAAGGCACTTATTAATATTGCGTTATTAGTCGCAAATATCATAGCTGAGCATGTTCCCGCCAATGCGCGAAGGAGCATGAGGATCACGATCGACGGAGCAAAGATACTGGCTGCTGAGAAAATGCCGAATCCGGCTATTCCTGTAAGAAAAACCACCCTGCGACTGGTGATATCGGAGATCTTGCCCATCGGCAGGCTCATGGCTGCCACCGCGATGGTGTATGAACTGACGATCCAGCTCACATAAGCAGCATTTACTCCAAAATAACTCTCCAGTGAGGGCACTGAAAGATTAAGGGCACTCGACATAAACGTGGTCATGAAAGAAGTGATCATGGCCGCTGCTAATATTTGATAGTTTCCATTGGCGGTGTTTTTATCGGTCATATAAGAATTATGAAACTAACGAAGATGCATGTCAATCTCCGGCTCTACTGCGTCTGTTATATAAACTCACGGAAGGATGGTTTTATTGCGCAGGGATTCAATTATTTCAGGAGCGATCAAGCAGAGCGTTTTACCGGGTATTTCACTGACAGAGCGGATCGCTAGATACTGAAAATGTGAGAGATTTCTCTAATGATTTTCTAATAATTCTCTAATTGCATCTAAAGGACTCTTTTATTTTATCGGTTTATCATAAAACCATCAAAGGAAGGGGTCACAAAAAAGACCGTAAACTGATAGAATAAACAAGGAGGACCAAAATGGAAAATTATCAGAAGATAGAACAGATCGTAAACAAATCCGGATGCAGCTATGAGGAAGCTAAGGCAGCTCTTGAGGGCTGCGGCTGGGATATGATCGACGCGATCATCAGCCTCGAGAGAGAGGGCAAAGTAAAAAAGGAAGCCGCTGAACAGGCTGCAGAGACAGCAGAGGCAGTTATGGAAGAAACCGCTGAGGCAGCTGCAGAGGCCGAGGCTGCAGAGACCAGCCAGCAGATCATATTCAGCTGCGAAGACGGCGGGACCGGCAGAGAAGAGGAAACCTACAGCAAGGACGCCGAGGAAGGCACCAGAAAGAAGTTCAAGCTGTGGAGCCGCATCAAGAGTATTCTGACCAAGAACAGGATGGTGATCATAAGGAAGAACGGTCAGGTCATGATCAACCTCCCGATCTTCGTTCCGGTGATCGCGCTCATCTGCTTCTTCTGGACAACTCTGATCCTTGCAGTAATAGCAATGGTATTCGGATGCCACTTCCATTTTGAGGGAGAAGACCTCGGTAAGGCAAGCATCAATAATACAATGGACAAAGCGACAGACTACGCTGAGAAGGTCAGAGAGGATCTGACAAGGAAAAGGAAATGACGGATAAAATACTGATAGTAGAAGATGAAGAGAAGATCACTCGTTTCATAGAACTCGAGCTTCAGCATGAAGGCTATGAGGTAACGAAATGCGGTGACGGCAGAACAGGATTGGAACTGGCTGAAGGCGGAGACTTCAGCCTTGTTCTGCTTGATATAATGCTGCCCGGACTGAATGGGCTGGAGGTGCTGAGACGGCTCAGGAGAAGCTCCGATGTTCCGGTGATAATGCTGACGGCCAGAGACTCTGTGATGGATAAGGTCGCCGGACTGGACCAGGGCGCGGATGACTATATCACCAAGCCTTTTGCGATAGAGG
>SVCR01000017.1:9072-13673 GCA_015058265.1 Clostridiales bacterium | reverse complement strand
ACATATTCGGCAGCATCCTGCTGCTTGGCAGTGTGATCGTGCTGGCGGGAAGAGCCATATCAGCAAAGAACTGATAAGGTAGAATGGCAAGAGCCAAACAACTTCATATTATGCATCTCCGGAAGCAGCTCGTAGTGAGCTGCTTCCGGTTTTTTTGCGCATAGTTATGGCTGAAACGATAGCATCGGCAAATGCGCCATAACTCGCGGCCGACTCAAGTGATTCGAGTGCCGATCCAATGCCGGTTAACATGTGTTTATGTTTTTTTTTAATACAAAGTGTTATAATACGAAACTGGTGGAGAATACTCAGCTGTAAACTGCTAATAAAAATACGGCTGGGAATCGAGGTGAATAGCACTCTGAAACCGAAATTCATCGATTTATTGAAAAAACTTTATAGCAATGACGCTTCGAAGCGACGCAGGAGGAATGTAATGAGATTCCTCTCTGTTGTCGTTGTTTTTTGTACGGTTTATGTTCTTGTTATGCCGGCGTTCACGCTGGAGAAGGACAAGGCTGCAGAACTCGGAGTGTTTACTTCAAAGAATACAGTTGCCACTGTTCAGAACAAGTCACAAGATAAGTCCGACAACTCCGGAAGCAAGGGTAGTAAGGGTAATCAGACTTCAGCAGGATCTTCAGATCAAACCGGATCGAATAAAGACTCGGCAGATCCGAATGTGTCGCAGCCTGATAAGGCAGGATCCGGCAAGACGGATGAAGTGAATAATCAGGGCGCAAAAGGAGATGCAGCGACAGATGCTTCTACTGCCGCTGATAAGGACAAAGATAAAGAGACGGCAACAGCCGAAGACAAGGCCAAGTCCGGCGAGAAGGGCAGCGCCGATAAAGCAAAGGACGCAGCTGACAGCAAAGACAAGGCCGACGAGAAGAATGAAGACAAAGAAGACAAGAAAGCTAAGCTCGTTGAGAAGCTCAAGCTGACTTATGATGATGAAGATATATCTGTAACGGCAGTCGTCAGAGATTCGAAGAAGATACCGGATGACGCCAAGCTTGAGGTCAAAGCGCTCAAACCGGGTACAGATGAATATACCGCTTATATGACGGCTCTGAACCGTGGCTTTGTCGACAAGCCGTATGATAAGAACAACTCGCTGCTTTTCGATGTGTCAGTCATGGTCGATGGCAAAGAATTCGAGCCAAGAGACGGCGATGTCAAGGTCACTTTGAAATTCAAGAAGAACCAGCTGACAGACGACATCGGCCTGGACGAAGATACAGAGAATGCGCTGAAGATAATCCATCTTCCTGTAGACGGAAAGACAGACAGTTCTTCCTCCGATAAGATCTCTCCTAAGAATATCAAGAAGGAGATCGTGGAAGATGCTGTGGTCAATGTGGACAAAGGCGAGTCGCTGAAGTTCTCACTGGACAGCCTCTCAGTCATAACAGTCACTACGGCGAATACTAATGTTAATATCAATGCTTCGCTGCGGGGGACGAATATGCAGTCGCTGGGCTACAATCTGTACGCGTATCTGCTTGCGTCCAATGATAGCAGAGCCTATGGCGCGAAGATCAGCTTTACCAATCAGCAGGCTTCGGCGACTATCAACAATGTACCGCCTAACACATACAGGCTGTATCTGGTATACGCCAAGGACAACAGAGAACTCCAGACGGAGTGGAACTATAACAACGTTCTCGATTCGAACAACAATAACTGGGTCGACACTGACGGCGGCTATATCTTCGGCTATGCAGCTCAACTTCCGCCGGATACTACAGTTTCGCCTTCGAGTAACACGATCGGATTCACTTTGGGCGTCACTGACGTGCAAAGCAGCATAAGCGTGGATACGATCATGGACCGCGCGATCAACTACGGTATCGTCGGAGAGGATGTTGATCTCCCGAATAATTGCTACACTAACTTCGCGGCCAAAGATCTGAACATCCAGAACCAGAATACGCAGACCCACTACGGGCCGCGTTCTGACGGAATCGACGTCGTACCTAATATCGCGGCCAGCGTGACCAACAACGGACAGCCTCTGACGACCGAGAACGCTCAGGCAGCAGCTTATTATGTAGTACAGGAAGACAGTGGCAAGGTCAACAGCACCAATCAGGAAGAGACTATCGTCAGGAACAGGCACGAGCTCGAGGACCGTGTTGAGATCATGATATCCAACGCCTGCAAACAGGCGGAATCTCTCGCGACCAAGAACATGCTGACTTTGCCTTCCATGACTTCGGTCGATGTCAGTCCTTATGCAGAGGATGCGACTATAATCCTTGACGCGACAGCAATCAGCGGTGAGCCTAACGGATTTACGATCGTAAAGAGACCGGGACAGACTGTTGTCTTCAATATCAATGGTGAGAACGCAGCTCCGCCTGCGAACATCAAGATCAAACTGGTAGATAATAACGGAGAACAGATCGGCGACATCCATAGAGCCGGAGACGATATGAGAGATGCTCCGGCCTCGGATGGAGATATCTGGAACAAAGTCATCTGGAACTTCCCGGATGTTACAGGTACTGTGACAGCATACAACCCGATAGGCGGAATATTCCTCGTCCCTCATGGCAGCTTCAGCGCCACGGATAAGGGCGGCGGCTGGATCGTTGCACGCCATGGAGTTCATGTTACCAACGAGTGGTACGGATTCCCGGGAAATGACGAGCCGTTCAAGCAGAAGATCATTCGCAAGACTTTCGTCGGACTGGATAGTCAGGACGAGATCAATCCGAACTTTGCGATCAAAGTATGGACACACACTAACGAGAGTACTTCGGGTACGACACAGGACATGCTGATCACGACGCTTGTACTCAAGCCGGATGATGATCCGTCTCTTGTCAGAGATCCTGAAGGAACTAATGACCAGACCGGCTATATGGGTGCCGGCATCAAGATCGACGAGGACGGCAATTACTATGTAGAGTGGCTGACACCGCCTCTGTCAGTCGGTAATGAGCACAAGCTCACTGAGATCAATTCGACGACAGTCAGAGGTACCGCTCCGGATGAGATAGATTTCGAAGGACCGTATTCCGTATGGGATGAGGCCACTCAGAATTACGTGTGGGTCTCACGCAGGTTCACATTTGCAAGTGAGAGTGAATTTGAGGGCATCTTCAATGTAAGCTCTCATAATGAGGACTACAGGCAGTATGCTTATGTCACTAATGACTATAATGCCGTGAAGGAGCCGCATGACCTGAATCTGAAGAAGGTCGTTGTCGACCCTGAGAGACTCGAGGCGAATGATCAGGCGTATACGTTCGTGATCACGCTCAAGGATCAGGAGGGCGGCGCTTACTCAGGGCAAAGCGTTCATTACACTATCAATTCGGGCGCTGAACGAACAGCCACGACTGACGGCTCGGGCAAGATCACGATCAAGCTCAAGAAGGATGATGAACTCAAGCTGCTGCAGCTGCCTTACGGCACGCAGTATGAGATCGAGGAGCAGAGTGTTCCTGATAAGTGTTCCGTTGCTTTCAGCGGAGATACATCCGACTCAGCCAAAGGAATAGGGAGACTCATCAAAGACAGGGCTGTAGTCGCAACCAACACGTATTCGGATGATCCGGGCGTACCTGTCACAGCGCACAAGGACCTCATCGGCGGAACTCTCCGGGAGGGACAGTTCACTTTCCACCTTATCGATGGAGAAGGAAACCTCGTTCAAAGCGCGACCAATGACGCGAACGGCAATATTTCATTCCACGCTTTGGTCTTTGACGCTGACGGAGAGTATGACTACCATCTGTTCGAGGTAGCAGATACAGCTTCAACGGATATAATATTCGATCCGACTGAGTACGATGTACATATAGTCGTTGTCGGCGGACGCGCCCGCGAAGTCACATATATAAATGAAGATACCGGAGCGACGACAACGGTTCCTATGTTCCGTAATCGGATAATCGATACTGATTCAGACAAGCTGACAGCCAGAAAGGTCTTCGTAGACAGCGAGACGGGCAAAGCCATCAAGCTGACCGGAGGTGAATTCACTTTCACAGCTACCACCAATGATGATCCACCTGTCGTTTACACCGGTGTGAACGATGAGAACGGTATGGTGACATTCAAGGATGCTGCCGACAAAGAGGTGGACATTGACAGCTTTGATCAGCCGACGACATTCGTCATAGCTGAGACCGATGGTACATACACCGGAACTGTTGAGGAAGGTCAGACTCTGACATATGATGATTCAACTCATAACGCGACAGCAGAGGTGACGACAACAACTATCACAGTCAATCCGTGGACGCAAAAACAGGTGGACTCTAATACGACGAATCTCACATTGACATTCACACCGCCTGATACGAGCGGATCGACATACTATGTCGGGACAAGCTCAAGCGTGATAAGAAGCGACAATACAGTCATATTCATGATTCCTGTGCACAAGTACCAGGTAGGAGCCGGATCTACATCGAATATAGTGCTTGAATATGGAAAGGGCACCAGTATTTACAATTCCCAGGGTGCACTTGGTAATGTAACTATCAGAGCAAGAGCCGGCGACTGGGGAGGAGATCCTGTTGTGATAGAGTCAGTAAGAGTAGACGGGAATACTCTGACACCTTATACCAGGATAGAAAAGG
>SVCR01000017.1:0-9062 GCA_015058265.1 Clostridiales bacterium | reverse complement strand
TATATGAGGAAGGTTCCTATCCTGTATTCACTAACAGGATAACAGGGTCTGAGCCTGAGAACATCGACTTCACATTCACCAAGGAGTGGCTGAATCTCGAGGGCGAGATAGACGCGACCTGGCCGGAGGACATCAATGTAACTCTGTACTCGCAGAAGGGCAAAGTCGCTGATCTTACACTCAGCAATCAGGACGGCTCGTCAGGAGATCTGACATGGACAGCCACAACGAACCCGGACGGTACAGTCACGTTCGTTATCAAGGACCTGCCTGCGAAGGACGGGGAAGATGATCTTGTCTACTACGTACAGGAAGAGCAGGTCGATGGGTACAAAGCGCCTAAATACGCCATGATACAGAGTGACGGAGTCATCGTCATCAAGCCTGACAGCGATGCCACCAAGGATAGAGCCAATAACGATCAGGCAATCGTTAATAATCCGGAAGGAGGCGTCGAACTCCCAAGCACAGGCGGCACAGGAACGATAATGTTCTATGTGTTAGGCGGCATCCTTCTGGTGGGAAGCCTGCTGACTTTGGCCGGAAGAGCCAGATCGGCCAGGAGCTGAAGCAAATATAACACGCGCCGGAGCTTCAGTTCAGATCATAACTGACATCGAAGACCGTTGCTCCGGGACAAAACATATCGGAGACTAAGCCATCGATAATAGGAGTTGTTCGCAGACAGCACCCGCTCGTAATAGGGCGGGTGCTTTTACGTGGAATGAATCGACACCGGGCGTGATTAGCTGTTCTGTTTCTGACCGTCTGAAAAAGTGTTGTGCGTGACGGTAAGCGTGACGCTTTTTGTAATATTATGATGTTGCAATAGATAAAAAGCAGATATTCTGAGGGCGTGCGCGGACATGGAAATAATCCAAAAAGTACCGTGTTTTTTAGAATCATTAATAAATATAGAGAGCTATTTGCTATGTTTTTTCTTGTATTTTAAGTATAATATATGAAGCGGGAGAATGTTTATTTGAGAGGGTACGCGCCTGTCTGCCCGGTCAGGGCGATCATCATGTGGTGATCTTTCTTAAGACTCTTTTTTGACGCTTTAATTGACCTGCTTTGTGTTATTCTGATGACGAAATAGCTGAAAAGCTTGAAATTCCAAGAATCCCATTAGTGTAATGATTGTCATTAACTGTAAATAATTGTATAATATAGTGTTATATAATAGGACTAGAAGACATACTATGAAGAATAAAAATGACGCATCAAATACGATCAGAGTATTAGCTGACGTAATAGGAAAAAACAGAACGCTGCTTCTTACGTTGACAGCGATCGTTGTATTTGTTGTGTCATATCTTCTGGTTCTGCCTGCGCTCACGTTGGACGAAGAGGAGGCGGTTTCCCAGGGAGGCATCGATGTACCGGCGGCAGGGCAGGAAGTCGATCAGAACGATACAGAGGAAAACAAAGAAGCTGATGCAGAGGAGAACGATGCGGATGATGAGGATAAAGAAGCTTTCTCTGCAGATAATGCCGGGGCTTCTCCAGAGGAGATGAGTTTCGAGGGAGAAGGTTACAGTATCAGCGCCTCTGCGGACAGCGACGCACAGCTTCCGGACGGAACGGAGCTCACCGCTCATGAGATCACAGAGGATGACAAAGACTACGAAGCCTGGAAAGACGAAGCCCTGAAGGCTTTGCAGGTGGCGGGTGAAGCCGAGGAGAACGCTTCTCTTGATACCGCCAGATTTTACGATATCACTCTGCTGGCAGACGGACAGAACGTTGAGCCTGCCGCACCCGTCAATGTAACTATTTCCTATGACAAAGCGATCCGCCTAAGAGCCGATGACCTGAGGGTCATCCATTTTGGTGCAGATGAAGACGGTGAGTTAGTTCCTGAGATCCTGGATGGATCAAGCGTTGAGATAAGCGCGAAGAAAGGTTCTCAGGGTAAAGAGAAGATCAGCGACGTCGCATTTGAGGCACCGGGTTTTTCTGTATATGCCATCGTGGAGGCACCGGAGCCGTATCATCAGGAAGTACAGCGAGTTGAGGATCTAAGTGAACTGGGCGGAGGAGATGAGTTCTACATCTCTTATAATAATTTCGCGAAATACTGGTCGAATACTCTTAATGAAAAATATAGTTTCATAGAAGTGAATGACGCAGCCTCCGCTGCTTCCTGGTATTTTGAACCGGTCACAGGCACTTCGGATCAGTTTTATATGTACACCTATGTAGATGGTAATAAGAAGTATCTTAAAAATACTTCCAGCGTTAATGTCGGTCTGGTCGATGCAGGAGGGACACCGATCCAGATTACTGATGCAGGCAATGGGACTTTCTATCTCAAATCCGCTCAGGCGAGTTTGTGGCTCCAGCATTCCAACAGCGGCGACGGGATCCGTTTCTACGGCAAAAATGACACTGCTGTAAACTGCAAAATGACGATCACCTACGCGTCTTCCTACACTGTGGTTGATGATCCTTATGGCCTTGATGAAAAGACTTATGGCCTGGCTTATCACGACAATTCCGCGACAGCTGCCGCGCTGACTGCAGACGGAACGACCGTCAGCGGTGCGCAGCGACTGAAAGGACTGGATATGATCATGCGTCCGGATGTGCTGACAAACAATGGTGTCCTTCTGGTCGCAGAGGGCAGCGATATCGTGGAATGGACATTCCATAGTGTTTCAGGAACGGAATATTATATTACCACGGAAGTCGACGGACAGACGAAGTACCTGACGATCGATGGGAAGAACGTTACCCTGACAGACGAACCGGATACGGTCAAATCCGTTATCACGTGTATTCCCGGTACAGATTCGCATTCGGGGAAATGGAACCTTAGGGTCAATGGGAATTCTCTGAATTATTCCGGGAACCCCAACAATGGCTTCGGCGGTGCCACCGGTTCAGCAGATACCACCTATATGAATTTTGTGGAGCGGTCCGTTTTGGATGATGACGATTTTACTCTCTATAATGCAAAGAAAGTCAGCGTTTCGGATGAGGAAAAAGTCAAGAACGGTCAGCAGGTCGTCATTTACACCAGGATCTGGAACGATACGACAAAGCGTTATGAATTCTACGCCGTAGATCACGACGGCTCGCTGATCCGCTGCTATGACACGGGCGACAACATCGAGTGGACCGGCAGCCAGGTCAATACCGCGCTCTGGGAGTTCACTGAATACTACAATCCTGACGGGACAGCGAACTATTACTACGAACTGCAGAACGTCCAGTACGGGAATTATATCGCCCCTCAGGTGACAGGAAACCAGGTCTTCTCAGATAATACTATTGGTATCAATCTTAATGGACGGCGTTATGGCGAAAGTTATACGTCCATCATTGCATGGGATGAAAACCGGTATGCCTATGCAGGCCTCAAAACAGAAAACGGCAAAGTCGTGTCCTGCCCTCTGAGTCAGGCTGAGGACTTCTACTTCGCCATAGTCACTGAAAAAGATCCGGAGGATCCGGACGATAAACTGACCACCGTCAATACCATCGATAATGACGAGTACGGGATCAAGATGAAGATGGTGGATTATAACAATCCCATCCAGAACGGGAGCGGTGGAAGCGCTCTGCCGGGAAAAGGAGGCAGGGATTCGCTGCAGACTTCAATCCTTGGCTATAATACGGATACTGCCGGACTGTTGTCTACAGATCTTAAGGAAGATGGATATCCGGTCACCATTGAAGGCAAAACAGGTAAAGATAGTGCGTCTCTTTCAAAGCTCTATTCAGGATCTGAACTTGATCCGGATCATAATATCATGACGGATCCCGTCAATCATTTGTTCCTCAAGAGCATCTATGATGAGAGCGGCTATTTCGAATACGACAGCACACAGAATTTTGCGCGTCTCAACGAGGACGAGGGAACGTTCACAGTTTATGACCAGCTTGGCTCCATCGAAGATTATCGGACAGATACTTCTGCCCACGGCCAGTTCATGCCTTTCAGTGACATGACAGAGGGGCAGCACTGCGATTATACCAACCGGACGGATGTAAATGCACAGGAACTGCCGGACACAGATGCACGCAAGGGCGAAACACTCTATAATCTGGGGAAGCAGAATGAGGTGGACTATTTCTTCGGAATGGAGATGGAGGCCAGTTTCATCCAGACCGCCGACGGACTGGATGCCTGGGGACATGACATCATTTTCGAATTCTCCGGCGACGATGATTTCTGGTTTTATGTAGATAATGAGCTGGTACTTGATCTGGGCGGAGTGCACAAGGCCCAGACTGGGTCGATCAATTTCCGGACCGGTGAGGTCAAGATGAGCAGAAACAATACCAGGACTACTCTGTATGAGATCTTCAGGCAAAACTATGAAGCCAGAGGCCTTGACCCTTCGGCTGTCGATGAGCTGTTCGATACCAAGATCGTTGACGGGAAGACTGTGCATGTGTTCAAGGATTACAGCCAGCATACGATGAAGATGTTCTATATGGAACGAGGCGCAGGTTCATCAAATCTGCATATGCGTTTCAATCTGGCATCGATCAAGCCGGGCACTTTCGTTCTGAACAAAAAACTGTCTGGTACGGACAATCCGAACAATAAGCTGATCGAATTCCCGTACCAGATCTGGTACACATCAAAAGAGGACGCGAGTCTCCACCTTCTGGGAGAAAAAGAAGGAGACGAAAAACGTGTGACCTACGAAGGGAGAACCAGGTACGTCAAGTACGAGGAGTCTTACACACCGCCGGGTGGAACGGTACCCTATGAACACGTCTTCTTCCTCAAACCGGGAGAGAGCGCTGTCGTAGATATGCCGGATGATACATTCGATTACTATGTTACCGAATGCGGAGTCAACCCGGATGTATACGATAAGGTCAAGGTGAACGATACTGTTCTGCCCGGTACGCAAACAGAGAACATGGTCGGCGACACAGCCCGCAGGGATTACAGTACCGTTGCTGCAACGCTGGAAGAACGAAATCAGTTATCGTACGACAACCATGTGGCAGAAGGTGCCATGAGAAATCTTACGATCACGAAGAATCTCTTTGATACCAACGGAACGACCCGGCTCCATTACCCGGATGATGACACAGAATTCACCTATCGTCTCTATCTTGGTAATGAGAGTACAGACGCAGATTCATTAGAGCTGGCCGATCACTATCCCTACTACGTGAAGGATGCGGATGACAATTACTGCTATTTTGACGCGGATTCGAATCAGCCTGGATTCAAACCCATAGAGTACAATGGGGAGTATATCAAAGAGTACAGTGATCTTGCTGCATATCTGGAAACGCTGACAGAGGATCAGAAAGAATCGATCATTTTTGTAACGTCCATGTATGGATCGATTTCCAGGATCCCGGCGGATCACACCGTTGAGGTCCGCGATCTGATCGTAGATACGAAATTCAAAGTGGAGGAACGTGACGATCAGATCCCGAAAGGGTATACCCGCCGAGACAGCGACGGATATGTAAGGACAGATACAGGACATGAAACAGAGCAGAGCACACCGATCAGCGGGACTATCGAGGTCAACAATGATCCTGACATCTTCATACAGAATCAGATCGGCTGGGGTCTGACCGTGGAGAAGATCTGGTCTGACCGGGATTTCATGGCTCAGCATGACGATATTTACTTCGCCATTTATCTGCGTGAGACGCAGGCCGGGCAGGAGAGATTGATTCTGCTTCCTGAGACTGTGCGCCGGATGGAGACATCAGAAACGGAAATCTATTACTTCCTGGATGATCTTCATCATGAGGGAAAGACTTATCAGTTCAGCGATTACGTCCTTCGGGAAGTCATGCTGGAAAACGCCTCAGAGGATGAACTTCAGATCAATGATGACGGTGTCGTTACGATCACCGATGACATTTCTGTGACACCGATCGGTGATGGAGGGACGCTGACCGTAGGCGGAACACCGGTCGGAGGAACTCATTCCGATGATTACAACTACACAGTAGGATATGAAGTCGGACAGTCTACAGGGCAGAATGAGAATATCCGAAAGGATGTCGTGACCAATTCGCGTCCCGGTATCAAGCTCTACAAAACAGACTGGAGCGGGGAGTATCTTGGCGGAGCCGTATTCACCCTCAAGGATGCTGCAGGACACGATGTGGCAGCCGAAACCTATACGTCAAGAACCAGCGACGGACTGATCACAACAGCCTACCTTAACGATGGGACCTACACTCTGACTGAGACCGCCGCGCCAAAGGGATATATAGTACTGGATGATCCGATGCAGATCAAGGTCGAAAACAATACGATCAGTGTGAGCGGACCGGATCAGGCATTTTACGAGGTCAGCCATGATGATCCGTCGATGGCGGCAACGATCACCATCAAAGACCGGACCGTCGATTTGCAGGTCAAAAAGGTCGATGCAGAAACAAAGGAACCGATTCCAGAAGTCCATTTCGCTCTGTATCCGCAGGTAACGGATCAGCAAGGCAATAAGAGAAAAGATTATCTGCCTAAGGAAGGCTATGAAGATCTCGTGACAGATGAAAACGGCATTCTTCCGAAGATCACCATGGATCTTGCACCAGGCACATATTATCTGACCGAAACAGCTACTGTCGGGGAGTACCAGCTTTTGGATGAGGATCTGGAATTCACTATCGGAAAGGACGGTACCGTTAGCATCGATACAGCATCTTACAGAAGCTGGCTTAGCCGGGTATCCAGTGAAGATAAATCGAAAGTATCCTACAGCATCACTGTCCCGAACGGCAAGATGAAAAAAGTCGGGGTGAAGAAGATCAGCGCCAATGATGAGAGCATCGTTTTGGAGGGCGCGTCATTTGTACTTTACCGGGCGGAGGACTACGACGATGAAAAGAACGAGCCAAAACCGGGCGCGCATCCTTCCGATGTGATGACGACGGATGAGAACGGACTGCTGGATCTTGGGAATCTGTCACTGGGAGAGTATCGGCTGGTCGAAACTGAGGCTCCGGCAGGATATAATCTCATGGAGGATCCGGTGAAGATCTTTGTAAATGAAGATGCTGTGACTGCGATGCAGAGCGGCGGTCAGTCAGTCGTTACTCCGCCGGGTGATGTAGATGACAACTGGCGCATCACTGTATGGAACTCTTCGGGCGTGGAACTTCCGTCCAGCGGCGGACCGGGTACGATCTGGATCTATCTGATCGGATCGATACTCCTTCTTGGGTGCGGGATCACGCTGATCGCCCGCAGGAGGATCCAGGCATGATCTGATAGGATTTGAAAGAAGCAGGGCACACAAAGACAGGCAGATGAATAGGAGTATCATCCTGAAAAAAAGAATAAGAGGAGCCTTAGACAGACATGGTGAACTGCTACCCGTCAAGTAGACAATCGAAATAAAAGAAATATTTTCTCTCCAGCTCCAATCGGGGCTGGAGTTTTTATGCGGCCATCGGGTACTGAGTGTGTTTCTCAATTGGGAGCATTCTGACTCTTGGGATTGCAGTCATGATGGTGCTCACTGCAGTGCTCCCCTTAGTATCACAAAATGCTTATGCAACATTCAGCGGAAAGAAAGGGAGCCAGTACACCGTATGGGATGGAGGACAGATCACGTATGGTTCCGGTGCCGGCGGATACAGTAATTCTCGTAAATGTGATCTAAACGATGATCTTGGGACCAGATATTCATACTGTGTCCAGCCGTCCAAAGCATCACCGGGTACGGGCACGGTAACAGTTGATAAGGTTGTTACAGATGATAACGATACAGGTAAGGAGTCCCTGCTGATGAGTTTTTTGATGAGTTGGAACAGGAGATTAATAAAGAAGCATTTGAGTTTATAGACAAACTATGATATTATTTGTCTATAAGCAAAAGGAGGAACTGAAATGCTTACCCTACATGAATCGATTCGCCCATCAGCTGATTTGAGGAATCATTATAACGAGATATCAAAACAATGCAGAGAGGGGAAGGAAGCCGTTATCATAACAGTAAACGGACGAGGAGATACGGTATCTCTTTCGTATGAAGATTATAAAAACATGAAATCCCGGATTGAATTACTTGAACTTCTAGCGGAAGCTGAGGACGATGTAAAGAACGGGCGCGTGGCACCAATCAGTGATACATTTGATGAGTTGCGTACGTTGCTTCAGGAGGGACAGTTTTGAGATATAGGATTATTCGTACGGATACAGCGGATTTTGGCATCAGAAAAATCGTGTTACACGTTGCGCAGAATTTTGATGTCGAAACCGCAATGGAAAAGCTTGATGAGATTGAAGAAAACATTTTGTTGCTAGAGGACAACCCATATTTAGGAACAGCCCCGAAGTATCCGGTGCTTAGGAGACAGGGTTATAGGGTTTTGGTGTTAAAAAAGGATCTGGTATTTTACAAGATCGATGAAAACAAAAAAGAAGTAGTGGTTCATGTTGTGGTGGATCAGAGACAGGATTACTTAAGAATCATACAGGGATTATAGGTGTTTATGAACAATAACACAGCAGCTGAATTTAGGAATTTGAGGAAAAAAGTGGTCTTTCTGTTGCAGCGCTTTCCAGGATGATAAAAACATCTGAATCGAGTATCAAGAGATGAATTATTTAGAACTTCCGAGAGAAGAAGAGGATATCCAGAGGATACTAGAAGCAAACTTAGACCTTACTTATCAGGCCTTTTCCACAGGCTCAAATACTGAACTGAATACTGCTGCAAAAGATTGTGAATAGCACTTATGATATGTAGTTACGCAGGTGTATTGGCTAAAATGCTAATACACCTTTTTTGTTTGGAAGAAAATAGAAACAAAACATATTGTATGAGAATGTAATATTTTTTGTTGTCCCTACTTGACAAATAGCCTAGTTATTTATGACCTCGTGGCGGTTTCTGCTGCCTTTTTCCTGGCGCTGCTGTTGCGGTTTGATCTGAACTTCTCGGAGATCCCGGCCTACTATCTGGATCCGTGGATCAAGTTCGCACCGTTCTATGCCGTATACTGCATAGTGATTTTTTGGGCACTAAGACTATACAAGAGCATATGGCGATTTGCATCCTACTGATGAAATTGTTGAAGCATTTATAGAGCGGATCAACATATATGATGAAGAA
>SVCR01000279.1 GCA_015058265.1 Clostridiales bacterium | reverse complement strand
CGTCCGATAGCGATCTCGGAAAGGACAAGAGGATAACCTACAACTACGAGAAGAATCAGGTAGAGGAGCAGGAATGCGAATCCGCCGCCAAGACCCATCTTGTACGGGAATCCCCAAAGGTTACCAAGACCTACTGCGGAACCAAGAGCGGCCATCAGAAATCCAAAATTGGAATCGAATTTACCTTTTTGTTCCATAGTTTACCTCCTTAAAACAAAACGCATAAAGCGCATACCTATACAAAATTAGATTATACACTCATATTAAGTGATGTCAACCTTCACAAAATCATCACAATTAAATATTCCGTTTATTTTTCAAGGGTTTCAGGATTTAATAAATAGATTTTCACAATAAAAGAGGGCGGATTTGCCGCCCTCTGACCGTTTAATGATCACATCAATAATCGAAATCACCGTCACGCCATCCCGGTTCGTATTCCCAATGCTCAGGCGCATCGACTACCCAGACATCCTGATATACTGCACTACCCGGGATTTCTTCCTTATGATGTTCGCCTGGTATTGTCTCATCCCAACCATCTTCAATTTCTTCGGTAGCTGGATTATCTCCATCGTGGTGTTGAATTGTTGGATCGTCATCCCATTCATTATATTCCGGACCTGATATAAGTTTCTTCTCCCAATGGCCTTGTTCAGGTACAAGAGTCTTGTGGTTCTCTCTTTCTCTGAGCCATTTTTCGTAAGCTTCTTTCTTGGCTTTTTCTTTGGCTTCCTTGTCACTCCAGGAGGTGAGACCTGTTTCTGTTCCTTTGGTGAAATATTCGCCGCCTTTGCTGATCACATTTGACGGCTGTGCAGCGTAGGAGCCTTCCTTGGCCCTAGGGATCTGGTCGATTATCCGTCCCCAGAGACGCGCGGCAGTGGTTGACATGGACGACATTTCAACATTCTCATCAGTTCCGATCCAAAGGGATGCTGCGTAAGAAGGAGTGAATCCGTCGAACCAGATATCGTACTGGTCATTCGTGGTCCCGGTCTTGCCTCCCGGGGATACACCGGAAACTGACATATAACCATTAGATCTAACTACCGAACGAAGAACATCGGCCATGATCCATGCAACGCCTTCATTCAAAGCCTCACTCTGCTTTGACTTGCCTTCAAGCAGTACCTTGCCATCCCGGTCAAGAACTTTATAGTAGCAGATAGGGGTATTGACTTTGCCGCCGCCCGGGAAGGATGCGTACGCAAGAGCCATCTCGAGAGGCATGACTCCCTCAGTCATGGCTCCCAGAGCAAGCGCCGCAGGGTTGACATCGTTGACCGGGTCGCTCGTATCATCATCTACTGTGGTCAATCCGAACTTCTTGAGCTGTTGTACGGAATAGTCGCTTCCTATCTGGAGCTCAAGTTTTACGGCGCAGGTGTTGATCGACTTTTGTATAGCGGTCTTGAATGTGTTTTTTCCGGAGAAACTGTTGCCGAAATTGTTTGGCCAGTATCTGCCTTCGATTTTTGTCTTTTCATCTTCGATCGAAGAATGAACAGTAACATAATCGCCCCAGCCCTTTGTACCTTGCTTATCTATATTGAAATCAGTGAATTTCCATTTTTGACCTGAGGATGCAAGCTCATAACTCTTCTGGAGAGCAGCTCCGTATACAGCAAGAGGCTTGATAGATGATCCCGGCTGCCGCGGATTGAGGGATCTGTTAAGCATTTTCTGACCGCCGAACTGACGTCCGCCGACCATGGCCTTGACTTCTCCCGTGCCGACGCCGACTATGGTCATCGCTGCCTGAGGCTGACGCTGTCTAGGTGAGAGTGAATAAGCGCTCTGTGTGATTATAACGTCGTTTCCGCTGATCTCCAGAGCACCCTCATAAAGCGGATCTTCAAAATACGCCTTATCTATAACGACATTGCCTTCCGAATCGGCAGACTTGTACGCGGCAGGTATGTTCAGATATCCTCCCGCGATCGAGTACAGAGTATCGCTATCATCATAGAAATAGTAGCTCTTGAACTCAAGGCTGTAATCTGTGCCTCCGTCGACTTCGGTTTCGTAGATGTGGAGTTTGTGATCCTTCACGATCGTTATGCTTCCGTCATCATTGATCCTGACATCGCCTTCATCACCGCTGAGAGTGAAGTTTCCGTCTTCATCGAAGTAGTTGCTGTATTTATATAGATTGATATGGCCTTCTTCATTCAGCAGGTTGCCTGCCGAATCCCGGGAAGCCGTTACATACGGGAAGTTTCCATCGTTCTGGAACTCCTTGGCGATGACTTCCATGGCCGTGCTGTCGACTGTCGAGTATATCTGCAGACCTTTTGTATAGACCATACGCTCAGCACTTTCGTAATCCATGCCGTACTGATCCATCAGATCTGCAATGATCTGATCTACAAGATACTCATTGAAATATGAGTAGATACTGTTATTCGAAGCCAGATCAGGGTCAATGAAGTCATTCAGCTTTTGTTCGTATGCCTCTTCATACTCCTCTTCCGTGATGTAATTCTGAGAGAGCATCAGATCAAGAGTGAGCTGGCGTCTTCCCCTCGCAAGATCATTTGTAACTACGGTAGTAGGCTCAGTTGCCACTACCTGGGAGTCGACAACATTCTGTGCTTCGCTGCCAAGCTTGAGCAGGGCATATGTATCCGGCGACTGCGGCAGGGCAGCCAGAGAGGCACATTCCACAAGATCAAGATCCTGTACATCTTTGGAGAAGTATGTCTTAGCTGCCGCGTTGACTCCGTAGCACCCATGCCCCAGATATATCGTATTCAGATATGCTTCTATTATTTCCTGCTTGCTGAGAGAGTGCTCCAGCCGGCTGGCATAATACATCTCAAGCAGTTTACGCTTGATGCTTCTTACACTCTTGGTATCCGCAAGATAAACGTTACGCGCGAGCTGCTGTGTTATGGTACTGGTTCCGCTGATCTTTCCGCTCCCTGTGAAAGATGAGAGTACGGCACCGATCATACGGGTCCAGTTGAAACCGTGGTGCTTCCAGAAGGTTTTATCCTCGATAGCAACAAAAGAATTGATCAGGTCATCAGGCATGTCCTCATACTTTATGACTTTTCTGTTCT
>SVCR01000278.1 GCA_015058265.1 Clostridiales bacterium | reverse complement strand
TCAGCAAAGGATGGCTTCGACACCCAATAATGAATGCCCTGTTCAGCTATGTAAGGCAGCATCAGCGCAGTCTCCTGCTGCATTGCTTTGTCCACGGAGGCCACAGTTCCGCCAACAGCCAGAGCAGGATACAGATCCATTACAGAGAGGTCAAATGAATAAGGTGCCTGGTTGAGGAATACTGATCCATCTTCTATTCCGCCCGCAAGCGTCACTGCCCAATTGAGGTAGTTGTTGAGATTATCCGTTGTTATCTGTACTCCCTTAGGCTTGCCTGTAGTGCCGGATGTGAAAATAATATAGAATACATCATCACCTTTCACGCGCATACTGTTGCTGACGACAGCTGCCTTCTCATCAGCTGATGTGTACTGTGTGATCTCGTCATAGCAAATAGTATTAGGGTAAAGCGGTGTACCTCCGTCTTCCGATAACAGTCCTGCATCGTCAGGAACATTCTTCTCCGCGATGAGAATGAGCGGTTCTCCTATGGTTTCGATGATGGCTGCTATCCTGTCTGCAGGCATGCTGATATCGACCGGGCAATATGCCCTGCCGCTTCTGACACATGCGATAAAACAGATGATCATGGTCGGATCCTTATGACCGTAAACTACGACGGGATCTTTATTGTCCTTCATCCGCTCACAGATCAGTTCAGCAAGTACGCCGGACCTCCGCCACAACTCCTCATAGGAAACAGAGCCGTAAACTGACTTGAAAGCAGTCTTCGTTCCCGACTCTTCAGCTAAACATTTCAATCTTTCGAGTATATCCATCAGTTGAACCCTCGATTCCTTTCAATCGATAATGATTTACTACCACATATTGTGTCATATCGAGCATAAAAACTCAATATATCTTCTACTCACAGAACTCCAGTATTTCCTTATCCACCTTGAGCCAGCCGATATTCCAGGGATGAGAAGCATCTCTGGTAACATAAGGCTCATACTCATATTGCATGAGATCCGCGCATTCCGCTCCATACTCGTCAGCTAACTCCATAACCGCGTCGGCCATTCTTCTCCTGCGGTCATGATTGCCTCCCATATAGTCGAACCACTTTCCGTTGACAGGCAGTATGATGAGTTTGGCTTCGATCCCGGTCTCCCTGCATACTGCAAGAAATGCCCGGAGGTCTTCCATTTCCGGCGAATTCCCGCGTATCGCCCACGGATGATTGTTTTTGTATGATTCGTATACGTCCTTATAGTCAGAATTCCAGGATGCATCTCGCATACCAAATGGATTAGACGCTCGTTTGCTGCATTTCTCAGCAGCACGCCTCTCCATCTTAGCGAATCGCTCTGCGCTCGGCTCTTTCTTGCCATGCACAGGATACTCCCTCGCTCCGGTTCTCAGCAATGCTGCCGTAGAGAATCTGTCCCTGTCGCTTGCCATTAATTTGTAAATACCGAACAAAGCTTTCGTGACCGGCTCGCTGTTTTCACCCAGCAGAGCTCTATTTGCCAAAGAGACTTTGAATTCCAGCCCCTTATCCCCGGCAAGAAGTTCCTCAGTTCTTGATGCCACGAAACCCTTCGTTTCATCAGTGATCTTCGGATTCTCGAGAAAATGTATGTATTCAGTTTCTGAGAATCTCAGTTTGTAATCCTCTGGAAGTACTGCATGACTCTTGAACCATGTCGGTGAAACCAGCAGTATCGCTTTCCTGCTCTTAAGTCCCGGTTCGAATGCGCCGACTGCTACCGTATGGAACAGGCACTGATTGAACGGTCCGCCTATCTCCATGATATCGAAATCAGCATTCGAAAGAGCATTGACAGGATGATATTTAGTCTTCCTTCCATGCCTGAACTCCGATGATCCCATCAACAGGATCGTATCGTCACCGATGTTTTCAGAAATCCCACAGTAAGACATGTCCTTGGAATGGTCATACCAGATCCCAAAGCTCTCATCATCGACCTTCAGATCGATGTGTTCCGCCACGACATGCATGGTCGCAATGAATAGCGCAAGCAAAACAAACGCAGCTGCAAATCCTCTAAGTTTTCTGTACTCCGGCTTCATAATCAATAAACTTCTTCCGTTATATAGTAACAATTATTGACGCGTTTTCATTACACAATCAGTGAATTGTCACGATATATTGTGTCACATTATCATAAATAACTCAATATATGAGCACACACTATATGTCAAATTGTTTCTTAAGATTGTCTGAAAGCCCGCATCAGGCCATTTATCTCATCAATCGAACCCGCTGCCAATGTGACCGACGACAGCGAAAGCAGACAACAAAAGCGGGGCATTGCTGCCCCGCCATCCATAGACCGTATTATTGGTTCAGATAACAGCCTATTTCCACTTAACTGTGAAATATCCGTTACCCTTGTTATAGCTCTGGATCTTGATCCAGTAGTTACCCTTGATCAGCTTTCCGCCTTTACCAAAGGTGTATGGCTTGATAGTGAGCTTCCCGCCAGGTGAATAGATCGTACGGGACCCTATCAATCCTCTCTTGTCATACATCGAGACCTTGATTCCCATTATGGAGCTGCCTGACTCCTTGGCATTGACATAGACCCTTACTTTCTTGGTCTTCTTGTTCTTGAATTTATACCAATGCGTTTTCTTTGCATCAGTTATGATGAGACCCTTTTTCGCTTTTTTAGCCTTCAGGGTAGCAGCTTTGCCCTTCTTTGTTCCGTATTTAGCCTGTTTTACCTTAGTGAATTTAGCTGAGATCAGGGCATAATTTCCGATCGGTTTAACTGAGAATGTATATGTGCCCTTCTTAACAGCTATAAATCTCGTTGCGTCATCCTTATCTGCCCATCCGTAGTCTTTGAAACCCTTGGTCTTATAATTGCATCCATAGAAAGATGTGCCGGATGAATATTGTGAGAAACCGCCGAAACTCATTGTAAGATATCCGGCTGTCTTCACTACTACCTTGACTGTGCCGACTCCCGATGATGGCGTAGGCATTACATAGATCTTGCTCGGATCAGTAGCGATCGTTGCTCCGCTGTTGATATAAACAGGAGTTGCATCTGCCATGGATGCTTCAAAAGAATCACTTTCTGAATCCAACGCCT
>SVCR01000277.1 GCA_015058265.1 Clostridiales bacterium | reverse complement strand
CGGCCGGATCATGTAGATGATGAACGGGATGAACGCAAGTATGATACTCGGAAGCATGCACATGAAGATGAATTTAGCTTTGCTCATTCGCTCCGGGCTGGCGACGAACAGCATACCATCCTTCAGGTTCTGGAACATATATACATCACCCTTGAAGCACATAGCATGAATAAACTCATGCGGGACGAGTGACAGCATATAGATGATGACCCCTACAATGTTGAAAACCAAAGCGTGTGCCCTTAGGCATATGATCGCATAGAAAACTATGAGCAGGATGATGGATATCGTGTTTGCCAGCCTGCCGAGAGATTTTGAATCCGGTGCCTCTTTGAAAGCGACCGCTCCGGGTTCATGTTCGAGATACGGGAGATCATCCGGGTTCCCGCTGTATTTACCTGCATAGTGAAAAATCATAGGCTGAGTAGTGTCATTCAGCGATGTAAAGAATTCTTTACATTTCGTTACTTGCTAACAGACGGTTCGATCCGACAACGTAAAGCTTTCTTTACATAATTGCAGTCGGTTTAATGGTATCGCAATGTATATTATGTAAATAGTTCTTTACATTATTGGATTGTGACTGTTATCTTATTCAATAGAATGATAATACAAGCCAGTTGACTTTTGGTATTTCATAAATGATTATAAATACTTGGCAGCATCAGAGAGAGACCTGTGACTCTCTCATATTAGCATTGCTTTTTACAAGGCGTCTGCTGCCCCATATGCTGAGGACCGCGAACAGGATGATGCTGACCGGCAGCCATGCCAGGCTGTACTCTGCAAGAGGAAGAGCATAGTATGCTTTGCCCAGAATGTCCCATCCGAAACCGAACATCTCGTCATATCTGACTGCAAGCTGAATGATGCTGATAACGAAAGCGCTTATCATCGCCCAATTTCCGGCCATCAGTCTTGCCGGATCATCAGGCTTTCTGCAAAGGCAGTAGTACATCGCGATAACGATCGCCGCCGGATAGCAGGCATCGAGGATCGGTCCGATGATCCTGACTATTGTATCGAGGTCCGCGAATGAAACGATGCAGGACAGAACACACGATGCGATGCAGAAGTTCTTGTAAGTAAAGTGCTTCTCATTCTTCTCATGCAGGATCTCCGCCCATATCTCAGATGTCGATGACACCGCTCCGACAGCTGTAGTCAGTGCCGCAGCAACCAGAGCTATATTGAATAATATCCCGCCGAAGCTCCCCCACAGCTGCAGTACCATCTCTGTATAAAGTGCCGAAAGAGTCAGGTCGATGGTCCCGCCGGTGTTTGCGCCGGCTATCATGTGACCGAGGATGGTGATCGCAAGGAGACCAAGTCCGACGATTCCGATCTTTATAAGATTCTTGTTGATCGCCCTGCCCTCTATTCCGGCATTTCTGATTCCCTGGACCACTATGATGCCGAACAGGAGCGCGCATTGAAGGTCCGCTGTAGCATAACCTTCGAGGAAGCCATGCACGATAGGATTCTGGCTGAATGAAGGTGCGGCCCACTCAGCAGATATCGGGCTGACGATGCTCTTGACAATAACAGCAGTCACGACGATGATCAGCACCGGGAACAGTATAGTTCCAATTTTATCAATTACTTTGCCCGGGCTGGCGACGAACCAGTACGTGATCAGATAGAATACGACCGCAAAAGCCACGGCCGGCAGATAGCTCTCTGTCTCAAGGCCTGTGATCTGAACTATCGCTGCCCATGCGGCTGCGCTCATACGAGGCACCATATAAAGCGGCCCAATGACGAATATGGTCAAAGCGGCAAACCATGTACCGAATCCTCCCGAGAGCTTCTGTGTCATCGAGAGAAAAGTCCCGTCACTCTTCACAAGTGCCAGATATCCGAAATACGGAAGTATCACACCTGAAAGCAGCACTCCTATGAACATCGGCCACAAAGCCGAACCTGCGTCCTTGCCCCACTGCACAGGAAACAGCATGCATGCAGCGCCGAAATGCATCGAGAACAGCGCTCCGCCCATTACGAGCAATTCCTTGATTCCAAGATCCTTTCTCATATCTGACCCCCATCTACTGCAGAAAGCGACGGCAGTGCCTTACTGCCATCGTCTCCGCATGTTTTCGTCGTTTTGGTGAATTTGTTTGAAAGGTTTTTTTGATACTGTAGTTTCTATTGATAGCTCAGCAATGATCCTGCTTAACTATTTGTTGCGCTCGTCGTTGAGCTTTTCAGTTACTTTTACCATGATGAATGTCATAGCTGCTGTGTAAACCATTGTGAAGAGAATATCCATAGTGTGCCTCCTTCTTTTTATTGATCTTATTTGCATGACCCGTTTGAGTTATCTTTGCTCTTCGGGTCTTTCTTTCTGATAACAATATACCGCATTGATTCAACTATGAAAAATTAATAGCTGTGATAATTGATATTAATTTACTTAATAGATATAATGAAGGAAACGACCCGGGTCGGCTCGCAAGTTATTCCCCTTTTTTGGGGGTTTTCTCGAAATCAGTGATGATCGGAGGAGCATATGAATACTTTCAAGATGATCAAGGTTTTTCTCACATCTATCGATTGCGGGAGCTTTACCCGCGCCGGGGAGATCCTCGGATATACTCAGTCCAATCTGACTCAGATGATGAAATCCTTCGAAGACGAGCTTGGGATACCGCTCCTCATCAAGACCAAGAAAGGCGTTGAGCCGACGACCGAGGCAAAGCAGCTCCTCCCTTCTATGCGCGCTATGGTCGCCCAGGAAGAGCGATTCCTCCAGGAGGCAGACGAGATCCGCGGGATCCGCAGGGGTTCCATACACATAGGCTCGTACGTGAGTACTTCGTCTACATGGCTGCCTCAGGTCATAGAACACTATCAGAATGAGTATCCTGAAGTGGAATTCAATATAGTGGAAAGCGGACAGGAAGAGATGCTGCGAGGTCTTCTCGCGGGCGATCTGGATCTGGCTCTTATGAGCGAGCCGGAGACGAAGAGCGGTTCGATCGATTTCATCCCTGTGCTCGAGGATCCGATGGTCGTCGTTTTCCCTCATGACCATGATCTGGCGGATTACGACTATGTACCTCTGGATAAG
>SVCR01000276.1 GCA_015058265.1 Clostridiales bacterium | reverse complement strand
AATTCATCTATCTATGCTCGAATTAAGGAATATATCAAAGGAATACAAAACAGGCGCAGAGACTGTTCACGCTTTAAGAAACGTGAGCCTGGCTTTTCGTGAGAGCGAATTCGTGTCGGTGCTGGGACCTTCGGGCTGCGGCAAGACCACCATGCTCAACATCCTGGGCGGGCTCGACCAGTACACCGACGGCGACCTTCTTATCAATGGGATCAGCACCAAGGAGTACAAGGATGCCGACTGGGACGCTTACAGAAACGATACCATAGGTTTCGTATTCCAGAGCTATAATCTTATTTCTCATCAGAATGTGCTTTCGAATGTCGAACTCGCGCTGACACTTTCCGGAGTGTCGGCGGCTGAAAGAAAGGCCCGCGCCATAGCGGCCCTTGAGCAGGTAGGACTCGAAGATCAGATATATAAGAAGCCTGCGGAAATGTCCGGCGGACAGGTGCAGCGTGTGGCCATAGCGCGTGCGCTCATCAACGATCCTGACATCATCCTTGCCGACGAGCCTACGGGCGCTCTCGACACCGAGACCAGCACCCAGGTCATGGGCATCCTTAAGGAGATATCCTCAGACAGGCTGGTCATCATGGTAACGCACAACCCTGAGCTTGCGGAAGCATATTCCACAAGGATAGTCCGGCTGTCAGACGGCCGGGTGATGAGCGACTCCAAACCGTTCGTTCCGGGCGCGGCGAATGCGGCGGCTCTTACGGGAGCGGTACCGGCGGCAGCGGCAGGACTTGCAGGTGCAGCAGACCTTGCGGATGCGGCAGCAGCTGAAGCAGCTGACTCAGCGGCGCCGCAAAAGCGCAGATCCGCCGGAAGAGCCTCCGGAAGGCACAACCGCTCCATGTCGATGTCGACAGCGCTCCATCTCTCGCTCAACAACCTGATGACAAAGAAAGCCAGAACGCTCCTCACTGCGTTCGCGGGCAGCATAGGCATTATAGGTATAGCCCTTATACTCTCCGTCTCGCACGGATTCCAGACATACATAGACAAACTTGAGGAAGACACCCTGTCGTCCTATCCTCTGACCATACAGGCTGAGACCGCCGACATGACATCCATGATCGCCGCGTTCATGGCCAACGCCCAGGACACGGAGGGCGAGGCATCCGGCGACAAAGTCCACGAGCAGCGTATAATGACGGACATGCTCGCAAGCGTCGGCACCAACGACCTAGCCGCTTTCAAGGAACGCGTGGACTCTAACATCGATACCATAGGCGACTGGTTCAACGCCTATGATTATTCGTACGGTCTCACGGTCAATATCTACTCTACAAACATGGAGTACGGACCGCTGCGCGTCAGCCCGGGCTCGATCATGCAGTCGTACATGAGCGGTTTCCAGCAGTCCAACTTCTCGATGATGAACAGTGACGTCTTCTTCCAGATGATGGACAATGAAGAACTCCTGAAGTCGCAGTACAAGGTGCTCGCCGGCAAATGGCCGGAGAAGTACAACGAGCTGCTTCTGGTTCTCGACAGCGAGGACCAGCTGAACGACTACATCGTTTATACGCTCGGACTCCGCGATCCGCAGGAGCTCAAGGACATGATCAACGACGTCATGAACGGTGAAGAGGTAGAGAACACCAGCGAGCAGCTTGAGTGGACATACGACGACTTCCTGGGCATGGAGTTCGCATTGGTGCACTCATGTGACACATACAAACGCAATTCCTCATATGACGTCTGGGAGGACATGACTGAGGATGATGCTTACATGGAAGATCTGATAAACAGATCCGAGAAGCTTAAGATCACAGGCATCGTCTGCGCCAAGGAGGTCTCTGCGGCCAACGCGATGGATTCCGGTATCGGCTATCTGCCGCTCCTGACCCGCCACATGATCGAATACGCCTCCGAGTCTGACATTGTCAAGATACAGAGGGAAAACAAAAACACCGACGTCTTCAGCGGCAAGACCTTTGAATCCATCCGCAACAAGACGGACGAGGGCCTCGGCTTCGAGGACATGATAAGCATAGACGAGAACAAGCTGAAAAAGGCTCTCGGCGGCGACATCGACCCGAATGCGGTTACAAACGCCATCAAGGATAACATCCAGGATGCTCTTGAAGACGCCGATCCAAGCGGCACCATAAAAGATGTAATGACAGCCGCAGGTACAAATGGCGGCGGAATGCTGCAGGAGATACTCACGCAAAATCCGGATAAGATCTACTCCGTTCCTTTCAACGAGGATGTGATCACAACAGCGCTTGGCAACAATCTTGACACGGGCGCCCACAGTGCGACCGTCAACAAGATGCTAAAGGCTTATGCAAACAAGCTGAAAGATGAGGTCCCTGAACTGCAGCAGCAGTGGGCAGGTCAGGTTGCAGGTTTTAAGGCCCAGATAGAGGCAAATCCCGCAATGGCAGAAGTGATCGCCGCTCGGTTCAATATAACAGTTGATGAACTTAACGAGGCTCTAAGTGATCAGGAAGGTAAAGTCTCATTGGCTATACTCGCCCCTGCTCTTCAGTCAGCTTTACAGGACTACCTTCAAAGTGAGGACGCGGTCAATATGGCTGCTGCGTACGCCGAAGGAATAGCTCTCGCAGAGACAGCAAAGAATGTTCCTCCGGCAGTGATCAGTGTGGCTCAGACTGTAGGTGGCCTGATCAAGGTAGATCCGGCAGGCATAGCCGACGCGTTCACCATGAAGATGGATGAAGATGAGATCACAAGACTGATCACGGCTTATGTCTCGGGCGGTCAGGAGACGAATTACGACCGCAACCTAAGGAAGCTGGGCTATGCTGATCTCGCCAAGCCTGAAGCGATGTCATTCTATCTCAAGGATTTCGAATCCAAGGAAGCTTTCCTTAAGTTCATAGACGACTACAACAAGGAGATGCAGGACAACGGCGATGAGGACAAGGTGATCAGCTACACCGATGTCACCGGAGTCATGATCAAGTCGGTCAAGAACATAACTAACGCGGTAAGCTACGTGCTGATCGCTTTCGTGGCGATCTCGCTGATCGTATCCTCGATCATGATCGGAGTCATCACATACATCTCCGTACTCGAGAGGACAAAGGAGATCGGCATACT
>SVCR01000275.1 GCA_015058265.1 Clostridiales bacterium | reverse complement strand
GCTTCCGGGGATCGAAGTCCACGTGATGCACGAGAACATTTTCGACTCGATGCACAGCATATAAAAGACTCCGGAGTGCTTTGCCCGGAATTTGAATACATACAAGTAAGAGGTCAGAATATGTTTAACACGAATGACATCATGGAAACCATCACCATGATAAGAGATAACAATCTGGATATCCGCACCACTACGATGGGTATATCCCTTATCGACTGCGCGGATACAGATATAGATAAGTCCTGCGCCAAGATATATGACAAAATATGCAGGCTCGCAGGCAGCCTTGTATCGACAGGAGATGATATCGCTGCTAAATACGGCATCCCTATCGTCAACAAACGAGTATCGGTCACACCGATCTCTATGCTTGCCGGCGTTTCAGGCGGAGATCCGGTCAAGTATGCCCGCACCTTAGACAAAGCAGCGCATGAGATAGGCGTTGATTTTATAGGCGGCTATTCCGCGCTTGTCCAGAAAGGTTTCAGCGCGGGCGATCTCGAACTCATAGATTCGATACCGCGCGCACTCGCAGAAACAGATCTGGTCTGCTCATCAGTGAACGTCGGGTCTACTCGCGCCGGCATCAACATGGACGCTGTAAGGACCATGGGCAGCAAGATACGTGAAGCAGCTGAGCTCACGGCAGATAAGCAGTGTATCGGCGCAGCTAAACTTGTAGTTTTCTGCAACGCGGTTGAGGACAATCCGTTTATGGCAGGAGCTTTCCACGGAGTAGGCGAAGCCGACCACGTGCTCAGCGTCGGTGTTTCCGGTCCCGGAGTCGTAAGATCTGTCCTGGCAGGAATGCCTGAAGACGCGCCGCTTGACGTCATCTCTGAGACCATCAAGAAGACTGCTTTCAAGATCACCAGAGTCGGTCAGCTCGTCGGATCGGAGGCAGCTGCCAGACTGAATACACAATTCGGAATAGTAGACCTGTCTCTCGCTCCGACACCTGCTGTCGGAGACTCTGTAGCACATATACTCGAGGAGATCGGTCTGGAACAGTGCGGCGCTCACGGCACGACAGCAGCTCTCGCCATGCTCAACGACGCTGTCAAGAAAGGCGGCGTCATGGCTTCATCGAGCGTAGGCGGTCTTTCCGGAGCATTCATCCCTGTCAGCGAAGACGCCGGTATGATCGATGCTGCCAGAGAAGGCACATTATCAATTGAGAAGCTGGAGGCTATGACGTCAGTCTGTTCGGTCGGACTCGATATGATAGTCGTACCTGGTGATACTCCTGCAGAAGTCATCTCCGCTATCATCGCGGACGAAGCAGCGATAGGAATGGTCAATTCCAAGACTACAGCTGTAAGACTTATTCCGGCCATCGGGCTCAAGGAAGGGGAAGAGCTCAACTTCGGAGGCCTGCTCGGATACGGTCCGGTCATGAAGCTCAGGACTAAGTCCCCTGCCCGTATGATCAACAGAGGCGGAAGGATACCTGCCCCTCTTCAGAGTTTGAAGAACTAAAATCGAATAATAAAGATCAAGAAATGAATGAGCCCAGCTTCCGACAAACCGGAGGCTGGGCTCTGAATTCTGTATAGATGTTATTCTGCCGGCTGCGGCGGAACACATTTGATCGCCTCTGCCAGATCCTCGTCAGTAGGGATATAATCTGTCATCGTACCGTCGTTGAACTGCTGATAAGCTGTCAGATCGAAGTAGCCGGTCCCGGAAAGTCCGACAAGGATGGTCTTGGCCTCTCCGCTCTCTTTGCACTCCAGCGCAGTGTCTATAGCAGCTTTGATAGCATGGCTGCTCTCAGGAGCAGGAAGTATTCCTTCAGCTTTTGCAAAAGTCTCTGCTGCTCTGAACACTTCAGTCTGCTCATATGCTACAGCTTCCATCATACCCTGATCATACAATTCAGAAATAATGGTACTCATACCGTGGAATCTCAGACCACCTGCATGTATCGGTGAAGGAATGAACTTATTGCCGAGAGTATACATTTTGGCAAGAGGACATACATTTCCGGTATCGCAGAAATCATAAAGGTATTTGCCTCTGGTCAGACTCGGGCAGGATGCCGGCTCAGCAGCAATGAATCTATAATCATTCTCACCTCTGAGCTTCTCGCCCATGAACGGCGCGATCAGGCCGCCCAGATTGGAGCCTCCTCCTGTGCACCCGATGATTATGTCAGGCTTTACGCCAATCTTCTTGAGTGCTGTATGTGCTTCAAGTCCTATAACACTCTGATGCAGCAATACCTGATTGAGTACACTGCCGAGTACATATCTGTAACCCTCTGTTCCTACAGCAACTTCCACAGCCTCTGAGATAGCGCAGCCCAGGCTTCCTGTTGTTCCCGGGAACTGCTCAAGAAGCGCGCGTCCTACCTGTGTAGTATCCGACGGGGAAGCGATTACTTCCGAGCCGTAGGTGCGCATCACTTCGCGGCGGAATGGCTTCTGCTCGTATGAGCCTTTTACCATGAAAACTTTGCATTCAAGTCCGAAATGAGCACATGCCATCGACAAAGCCGTCCCCCACTGACCGGCTCCTGTCTCGGTTGTGACTCCCTTAAGCCCCTGCTTCTTAGCGTAGTATGCCTGAGCAGCAGCCGAGTTGAGTTTGTGAGAACCCGATGTATTATTACCTTCAAACTTAAAATAGATAGCCGCCGGTGTGCCAAGCTCTTTCTCGAGGTTGTAAGCACGAATAACAGGTGATGGTCTGTAGATCTTATAGTATTCTCTTATCTCCTCCGGGATCTCGATATACCTTGTATCATTGTCGAGCTCCTGAGCTACCAGCTCCTCACAGAATACACCTGAAAGTTCTTCAGCAGTCATCGGCTGCATCGTGCCCGGATTGAGCAGCGGCGCAGGCTTCTTAGTCATGTCTGCTCTGAGATTGTAATAATGTGTAGGGATCTCTTCCTCTGACAGATAAATGCGATAGTTTTCCATTTCTTTCTCCTTTTTCTCCAGTCGCCAATAAATAAAACTGCTTGTGCGGACTTGTCCTGTCCATTGCCTGAAAGGGAGAAATAAAAACGCTCCCGTCCCGGCATAATACATGCTGGGACAGAAGCATGATAATACAAAACTTCTGCGGTGCCACCCGGC
>SVCR01000274.1 GCA_015058265.1 Clostridiales bacterium | reverse complement strand
CATCCTCATCGTCGTCATCGTCATCGTGATGATGGTGATGGTGCTCGTGCTCTTCATCCTCATCATCGTCGTCATCGTCATCGTGATGATGGTGATGATGGTGGTGGTGATGCTCATGTTCATCATCGTCATGCTCGTGTTCATGTTCATGCTCATGAGCCTCGAGCTCTTCATATGCTTCTTCTCTGAGCTTGTCCAGCTCGGCACTGAGAGTCTTCTTCGACTCCATTACCTCGAGGATCTTGGCTCCGCTGAGCTGATCCCAGTCTGTAGTGATGATGGTTGCTTCAGGATTCAGTTCCCTGACCTTGGCAGCGACAGCATCGATCTCTTCAGCTGTCATGTTCTGCTGATGTGAAAGGAACACAGAGCTGGCATGCTCGACCTGGTTCTTGTAAAACTCGCCGAAATTATCCATATACATATCGAATCTCTTGGCATCGACGACTGTTGTGAATCCGTTGAGCTCGATCTTGTCATTGTTCAGATCCTGAACAGCAATTATTACATCTGAGAGCTTGCCAACTCCGGACGGCTCTATAAGGATCCTGTCCGGGTCATATTTCTCGATGACCTCATTGAGAGCCTTACCGAAATCCCCTACGAGTGTGCAGCATATGCAGCCTGCTACCATCTCATTGATCTTGATCCCGGACTCTCTGAGAAACCCTGTATCGACACCGATCTCACCGAATTCATTCTCGATGAGAACTATATTCTTATTCTCATAACCTTCAGCAATGAGCTTCTTGATCAGCGTGGTTTTTCCTGCTCCGAGAAATCCGGAGAAAATATCTACTTTAGTCATTGTCTTCTTCCTTCTTTACTTCCTTTTACTCCGTGTCTGCGCCGGTGTCTTCCCGGCGCTGTCCTTCCGGCCTTCAGACCGATTCAGGACATAGTAATCCATTGATATTTGTTCATAGTGTATTTTAGCCAAAAACCATTGATAAATGAACGATTCTATACAATCTTTAATTTCAACGATCCTCGGCGTATTACCGGTTTTGCCGTTATATTTTTCCCGCTTTTGCCTGTCAAACTAATGACCCTCCCCATCGGGAAGGGTCTGGATGCCAATCTGCGGGCAAAACGATCTTTATTCAGCCTTGAGCGTTTTTCCGTCACACCAGAAAGTCGTCCGGATCCGCGGCATAATCTGAAAGACTGTACGGCGACAGGACGCCTTTGTCCGTTACGACTCCGGTTACGAGCTCCGGAGGTGTTATATCGAATGACGGATAATAACCGCGGGCTTCAATGTTCGCGGTCTGCGTTCCCATGGCCTGCAGAACGAAATCAGGATCTCTCATTTCGATCTTTACCGTGTCTATGGTCGGATGTCCGCTGTCCGGAGCCCCGGAAACATAATACGGAACGCCATGATACTTCGCCACTATCGCTATCTGATACGTGCCGACTTTGTTCACCACATATCCGTCCATGCATATAGCATCTGCAGCGGAAGTGAAGATATCGATCCCTTCATTCTTCATTACTGCCGCAGGCATATTATCTGTAATGACCGTCACATCGAAGCCCATGTCGACCGCAACGCTTGCAGTCAGCCTCGATCCCTGGAAATACGGTCTGGTCTCAGGGCAGAAGAGCCTGATGTCTTTGCCCCTCAGCCTTGCCTCTTTGAGCATCTGCCCTACGATCGTCTCGCCGAAGCACTGGGTCATGACCGCCCCGCGGTCAGGGAAAAGATCCGCAAGATGACCCGCCGCTATCCCGATCCTGTAGTAGCGCTCATTATTCTGTTCTATCGTATGTTCCATCACAGCTTCCGTTGCATCGGATGCGCCCTGAGCAAGGGCGCGCCTGGCTGCTTCATAGCTTGCGGCAGTTACTTTCTCCATGCGGACCGAAGTAGTCGGTCTTGCATGTGAGAGTGTATATGCGGCTTCCCGGAGATACTCAAGCTGCTCTGCCTCAGATCTTCCTCTGCACTCATGTGCTGCCAGTGCCATTCCCATTGCCGCGGCAACATAAGGGCCGGCACTCTGCGTGACCATATCCCTTATCGCACAGGCGACCTCTCTGTGATCATTGCATACGACGAATTTGACTTCTATCGGATATATTCGCCTGTCGAGTATCCTGACTTTGCCATCCTCATACCAGGCTATGTTCTCGAATCTCAGCATCCATGCCAGATCCTTGTCTTGTCTTTCCATATTTACCTCGGTCCTATCTTCCGGCCATTATCTCTTCAAGCTCACCGATATTGAATTTATAAGCAGAGTTGCAGAAATAGCATTTGACTTCGATCTCCTCTCCGTCATTTATGATATCTCTGAGATCCTGCGTACTGATCGTTGCCAGAGCTCTCGCGACTCTTTCCTTAGAGCAGTCACAGTGGAATCTCACCGGCATGGTCTCTGTTATGTTGAGGCCGAGGTCTCCGAGAAGGTGCTCGAGCATATCTTCAGGGCTCATTCCCTTGTCCATCATGGTGGTGACCGGCTCCGATGCGCCGACCGCGGCTTCTACCGCAGAGATGGTCTCCTCCGAAGCATCCGGCATGATCTGTATTATGAATCCTCCGGAATGCTTGACCGAGCTGTCGGTATCTACCATGACTCCGAGCCCGACCGCGGATGGCGTCTGTTCAGATACCGTGAAATAATACGCGAGATCATCGCCTATCTCACCGGTCTGTATCTCGACCTGTCCGTTGTAAGGCTCTCTCAGTCCGAGATCCATGCTTACTGTCAGTATCCCTTTTCCGACCGCACCGCCGACATCGAGCTTTCCGGCATATTTGCGAGGTATATCAACTGCCGGCTCTGCCGGGAATCCCTTGACATTGCCGTGGCTGTCAACGGTAACTGTCATCTGACCTATCGGGCCGTCTCCCTTGATCTGGAGAGTGAGCTTGTCCTTCTCCCCTTTCATCATGGATCCCATCATCGCGCCTGCGCTCATCAGTCTGCCGAGAGCGGCAGTTACGACAGGATAGGTATGGTGTATCTCTCTGGCTGTCGCTGCCATTTCAGTCGATCTTACAGCGAATGCTCTGACAGTCTCACCTGCTGCTGTTGCTCTTACTATATAATCTGACATGTGATCTTGTATGGGCGGC
>SVCR01000273.1 GCA_015058265.1 Clostridiales bacterium | reverse complement strand
AAAGTCGAAGATGAATACTACAGTCAAAATAAAACTATGGCTACATCTGAATAGACATAACCATAGCTTGCTTTTTTTACCGCTTGCGGTATGAGTCCAAAACTCTAGGTACAAAATACCGCAAGCCCAAATGGTGGAGACGGTGGGAATCGAACCCACGTCCAAGAGTATTTCCGGAAGACTTTCTCCGAGCGCAGCCGGGTATTTATTTTCGCCTGATGATCGTCACACGGCAGGCTATCACCAGACTATCCCGCTTAGTCCTCTTACGCTAGCAGGAGATCGCGCAAAAGGTTTCCTGCATGCATGACGCCGGTTACTGAGCCTGCAGGTGAACTCAGGCCGACGCGCGGGGCTGAACTATGCAGCCAGTGCGAAATTGTTGTTTGTTTTAGCGTTTCTTCTTAACGGGTACTTTTTATGTGGATCACCACCACAGCTCGCTTATCCTCGTTCCACACACCTGTCGAAACCAGTGCGTCCCCATATATGTGCGGCTGTCTGAACGTTTCGTCGCGGAATGATATTATACTATTTTTCGGCTTGATGTCAATAACTGTGGAGCCTGAGCACGCGCGAATTCCCGGGCAAGGCGAATTCCTAAGCACGCCGAATACCAGTGTAACAAAACACCTGCGGCGCACTGTATCATCTGTCCGATGGGCAGCTGTTGTTACCGCAGGTGTTGTTGATAATTGAAGATGACTATCTCATCTTAGAGATTGGATGCTCCGTATTTGTTGAGCAAGTCATGCTTGAGGTTCCAAAGTGGCTTGGACAGGTCTACGTAGTAGATCTGCGGATTCTCGAATCTCAGGCACTCTCCCCAGAGTGTATCGATCTGATCTCTGCAGGTCTTCCTGATCTCTTCGATATCCGGTTCCTTATATACGCATTCACCCTTGTCGAAGATCTTGACGAGCAGCTCTTTAGCCTCATAATTCTCGAGGATCTTGCGCTTCCATACAGCGTTCGGATCGAATATCTCATACGGTTTTCCATCCGGGATCGGTTCATCGCGAAGCATGATGACATCCGCCAGTGCTTTGCCCGTATCCTTGTCAAAGAATCTTACGACCTTCTTGAATCCAGGGTTGGTGATCTTCTCAACGTTCTCCGAGATCTTCATCTTAGGTGTAAGCACATCGCCCTTGCCTATTCCGGAAAGCTTGTATACTCCGCCGAATACAGGTTCCGATCTTGCAGTTATAAGTCTCTCGCCGACACCGAACGAATCTATCTTGGCTCCCTCGAGAATGACATCTCTGATGATGTACTCATCAAGTGAGTTGCTGATAACGATCTTGCAGTCTGTCAGTCCCTCAGCGTCGAGGATCTTACGGCATTCTCTTGTGAGATATGTGATATCTCCGGAATCGATACGGATGCCCATCTTTTCCGGCTTGAGTTCCTTGAATACCTTGATGGCATTAGGAAGGCCTGACTTAAGGACATTGTATGTATCGATCAGAAGTGTTGCATTCTGAGGATACATTTCAGTGTATTTCTTGAATGCTTCGTATTCGCTGTCAAAGCTCTGGACCCAGCTGTGCGCCATTGTTCCGAGAGCAGGGACAAAGTGGTTTCTGTCTGCGATCGTACATGCAGTACCGGCACATCCGGCAATGTATGAAGCTCTTGCTCCGTATACAGCAGCGTCAGCACCCTGAGCTCTTCTTGTTCCGAACTCCATAACAGGTCTGCCCTGAGCTGCTCTGACTATCCTGTTGGACTTTGTGGCTATCAGGCTCTGATGGTTGAACTGCATCAGAATGAAGGTCTCTACAAACTGAGCCTGGATCAGAGGTCCTTTGACGATCATGACCGGTTCATGCGGGAATATAGGATATCCCTCCGGTACCGACCATACATCACAGCTGAATTTGAAATCTCTCAGATAATCAAAGAATTCCTCAGTGAACGCTTTCTTGGTCCTGAGGTATTCGATGTCCTCCTCCGTGAATTTGAGTCTCTTCATGTAAGCTATGATCTGCTCGAGTCCTGCCATGATGGCAAAGCCACCGCCATCAGGTACTCTTCTGAAGAAAACGTCAAAGCATGCTTCGGCATCACGATTCTCTGATTCGAAATAACCATTGGCCATCGTGATCTCATAGAAGTCCGTCAGCATGGTGAGGTTATATGTATTTAGCATTTTTAATAATCCTGCCTTCCCGGTGTACTTACCTATCCTTCTGCATCAGCAGCTTCTTCGGCAGAGTCTTCTCCATCATCCTCAGCCGTATCTAACGCAGCGGTATTCTGACTTTCCTGAACATCTTCGCGATTATATACAGCCTGTGCAGCTGCCATCTGCTTAGGATAATCCATGATAATATCCATACGCCAGTATATCACTCCGGCAGCTATTACTACCACTACAAGCGCAAGAATTATATCGCTTATATTGTGAAAGAAATTTCTGATAAGTCTCATATCGGCATCTCCTTTCCTAATTTGACATTATACCGCTCAGAAAAACAGCTATTCAACAAAGCTGTCTGAACTTTAAGGTTGATTTTCCATGCCTTGAGCAAGCTTGTTCTAAGTGTTATAATTGGTTCTACGTATCATGAGACCGGTGCGCGGTCCGCATCGATCGGTCACAATATCTTGTCAATGGAGCTGAGTATGCGAGAGATCATCATAAATACAAATGATGCCGGAAGACGTCTCGACCGATTTCTCCGCAAATATCTCTGCAATGCAGCCCTGAGCGAGATCTACAGATTCATACGCAAGGACATCAAGGTCAACGGTAAGCGCCGGCCCGAGTCACACATGCTGTGTGAGGGCGATATCCTGTCATTCTATATCGATGATGCTGCACTGGACAAACTGACCGGAAATTCCGGAACAGGCAGGAAAACATCATCTCGAAGGCAGACCGGCGCGAAGGCAAAAAAACAGTTCCGCATTATTTACGAGGACGAGAATATTCTCGTCGCGGACAAACCGTTCGGTCTTCTGACACACGGTGACTCCCGCGAGAAGAAAGATCACCTTGCCAATCAGGTCATTGATTATCTCATAGCCAGAGGAGATCATGATCCGCGCTCAGAGAAGATATTCACACCTGCTCCTGCCAACAG
>SVCR01000272.1 GCA_015058265.1 Clostridiales bacterium | reverse complement strand
GTGTCGACAGTGGCAGTACCTAAGAGGAAAACATCACAGGCTAAGACAAGCGGCAGGAAGGCTGCTAACATGAAGAAGAGCATGACCGGACTTTCGATTTGTCCACAGTGCCATGAGCCAAAGCTTCCACACAGAGTTTGTCCTAACTGCGGTTACTATGACGGCAAAGATGTTGTCAACGCAGACTGATTTCGACTTATCAGGCCGAATGTGAGAGAAAAGGTGCAGGCTTTCATAAGCTTGCACTTCTTTTTTATTTAGATTAGGTCCGAAAATCAACATCTTGTAGTATAATAAATTGGTTTAGTACATGATGGAGTGTTATGCACATATAGTACTTAATAATAAATAATAGGAGTTTGGCTTATGGCAAACAGCAAACAGACTAAAAGAGGACCGGGAAGACCACCCGGGAGCGGGAAAAAGAACACGGGCGAAAGCAAGAGCCGCAACAGTAATTCTCAGGCTTCACTAAGAGAAGAACGTATTGCGGAGATGCAGGCTGAGTATGATCGCGACAGAAGGAATGTCGACATCATCTGGAGCATCACTTTGCTCGCGGTAGCATTGTTCCTGTTCTTTACTGTAGTTATGGATACTACGGGTGCTTTCGGGCGCACGATCCATGATATATGCCTCGGGCTGTTCGGCGTCATGGCATACGCGCTTCCGTTCATGGTGCTGATCTTCGCGGGACTGCTCTTTGCGCGCAAACTCCAGCACATCGGAGCGAGAACGCTGACCTTCGGCTTCCTGATCTTCGTCAACATGTGCATCTTGAATTCATATAGGTTCATAGATGCTTCGGCGCTGAGATACGGGATACCGGATATGGCTGATTTTTATACTGAAGGCGTTAACGGAGAAGGCGGCGGCGTTATCGGTATGGAGCTGGGCTCACTGCTGGTCAAGTTCTTCGGACGTCCGGGTCTGCTGATCATCGCTTCGGCCATACTTATAATCTCGATATTCCTCGTTGCCAACACTCCGATCTCAAGATTCTTCGAGAATCTCGTCAAGAAACGTGAGACACGTCAGCTCATGGAGGAGATGGAGATCGCTGAGGCGGCTAAGGTCCAGGCTGCTGTTGCTTCGACAGCTACTGTCGGCGCTGATCCTCACACAGGTATCGTTCCTGATATGGATGAAATATATGAACAGAGTGTCAGGGCTGCAGACCTCCAGGATACTCTTGTCCTTCGCGACAGAGAGAAGACTTCTTTCTGGAAGAGGATATTGAACGGTATAGCAAGAGAGGATGATCCTGATGAACTGCCTCCGCACATAGCTGAGGTCTCAGGTGATGCTCAGGGAATTGACAAGGTCATCGCGAGAGAGTCAGGCAGCGGGAGATCCGCAGCAGCTTCTGCGGGATACGCTGCCAAAGCCGCATTCGATCGCGCGCCTTCGCCTGCTCCAGCTGTCGATCCGGCTCCGGCTCGTTCTGATGCAGGAATCGGCATGGCTCCGGAAATCACTAAGAGACCGGCTCCTCCTAAGAAGATCAACGACGACACTATCTTCGACAGGATCAGAAACAGGATGAGAGATACCAGTCCTCAGGTCAATTATGACGATGACGATGGTGATTACGGTTATCCGGGAAGAAGAGTATCCGCACAGGAGGATACAGATAAGAAGTCTTCCGCAAGCGAGAGCAGGGGGCTCGCTCCTGACTCAGAGCAGCCTTCACGTATTAGAGCGGGTAAACAATACGGTCTCGGAGATCCTGAAGAAGTCATTTATTCAGGTCATTACGGACTTGACGGACATTCTGGCAAGAAGCAGTCTAAAGGACTGGCAGAAGCAGCAGCTTCGACAGGCAACGCTGCCGGAGCAGGTATAGCTGCTATAAGAAGCGCCAGAGGACTGGGTGCCGAAACTGATGCCCCGGTCAATAAGAAAAGCCAGGCTGCAGCTCCGGCAAGAAAGACCGTTCCGGAAGCATCCACGCCTGCGGAAAACAATAAGGCCAAGGAAACCGCGAAGCCTGAAGAGATCTCAGCTGATGATGCCGCTCTCGTTGAGAGCTTCAACGCACAGGCTGATGATACTTCATATGAACTTCCGCCGGTAAGCCTTCTCAAGAAAAGCACCGGAAGCAGACAGATGATGTCCGACTTCCAGCTTGAGGAAAAGGCCAATCTCCTCGAGAAGACCCTGAATGACTTCGGCGTGGATGCCAGAGTCCTTACAGTTACTCAGGGAGCTTCCGTGACCAGATATGAAGTCCAGCCTGCAACAGGTGTCAAAGTGTCCAGCATCACAAGGCTGGCAGACGATATAGCGCTCAATCTCCGGGCTAAGACTATACGTATCGAAGCTCCGATCCCGGGCAAAGCCGCTGTGGGTATCGAGGTGGAGAATGATAAGCCGTCGCCTGTGCTGATCAGAGAACTCATCGAGTCTGAAGAATTCGATGAATCCAAGTCAAAGATATCATTCGTTGTCGGCAAGGATATTTCCGGCAACAACATAATAGCTGATCTGAAGGATATGCCGCACCTTCTCATAGCGGGTGCGACAGGTTCGGGAAAGTCTGTGTGCATCAATACGATCATCACAAGCTTCCTTTATAAAGCAAGACCGTCAGAGCTCAAACTGATAATGATCGACCCTAAGGTAGTCGAGCTTGCGAATTATAACGGCATTCCTCATATGCTGACGCCGGTCGTTACTGACGCCAGAAAGGCATCAAGGGCACTTGCTATCGCTGTTGAAGAGATGGACAAGAGATATGAGCTCTTTGCCAAAGAAGGAGTCAAGGATCTCGAATCATATAATGAGCTGATGAGGGCTAATCATGAGCCTCAGAACTGCAAGCCGCAGGTCGTCATCATAATAGACGAGCTGGCTGACCTCATGATGGCTGCTCCTAACGAAGTCGAGAATTCGATATGCCGTCTCGCGCAGAAGGCAAGAGCTGCTGGCATGCATCTGATAGTCGCTACTCAGAGACCGTCTGTCGATGTAGTTACCGGACTTATCAAAGCTAATATCCCTTCGAGGATCGCGTTCAGTGTCGCTTCGCAGTTCGATTCAAGGACCATCCTTGATATGGCCGGTGCTGAGAAGCTCCTCGGAAAAGGCGATATGCTGTTCTCGC
>SVCR01000271.1 GCA_015058265.1 Clostridiales bacterium | reverse complement strand
GAAGCCGCCGATACCTACTCCTTTTCTGAGTCTGGCTGCCTCTGCCAGGGTCACTATTCCGGCTGCTCTGACCAGATACCTCTTGCTGAACTCATGTGACGGATGCATGAGTCTGTTCGAAAGATCTCCGTCGTTAGTCAATATGAGGAGACCGGTCGTATTGTAATCAAGTCTTCCTACAGGAAAGACCCTGACGCTGTCAGGCACGAGCTCGGTAACTACAGGACGGCCTTCCTTGTCAGCTGTCGAGGTCACATAACCTGCCGGCTTATTAAGGAGATAATACACTTTCTTCTTCGCAGGTGCGATCACGCTGCCATCGACTTCCACGATATCCCCATCGGCAACATGATATCCAGGATTGGCCAGCACTTTGCCGTTGACCTTGACTCTCCCTTCGGAGATCATATCGTCCGCTTTGCGCCTGCTGGTGACTCCTGCCGATGCTATATATTGATTGATCCTCATTTATTCGCTCTCACTCTCTGTTTCTTCTGTATCAGCTGCATCAATGATTTTCTCATCCCTGACGCCGCCTGTCTCGTCATCTCCTTCTGTGAAGTCCATCATCATCTGGCCGTAGCCTCCGTCTTCACCTGATGTCCTCCTGAGTTCCTCATATTCAGGGACCTCAGGGAGATCCTTGAGAGAAGCAAATCCGAACTTCTTGAGGAATTCTCTCGTAGTTGAATAGATGAGCGGTCTGCCGACACCCTCCGATCTTCCTGTTACCTCTACGAGTCCTTTGTCGACAAGTCCGTCGATAACGCGCTCGCTCTTGATGCCTCTGATCGAATCTATCTCTGATCGGGTAACAGGCTGACGGTATGCTATGATAGCCAGAACCTCAAGAGCTGCCTGAGATAATCTCTTGACTCTTACAGGCGTGCAAAGCTTCTTGACAAAGAGGTCATTCTCGACGTAAGTGACGAAGCCGAAAGCATCGCCGGCTTCACGTATCCTTATGCCTCTGCCCTCCTGATCGTATTCATTCTGCAGTTCCCTGAACAGCTCTCTCACCTCAGACTTCTCAGCCTCAAGGACTTCAGCGGCATCCTTGACATCAAGCGGTTCACCCCACATGAACATCATCGTCTCAAGTGCGGATTTCATTGTTTTCCTGCTATACATCTGCCTGCTCCTTCCGTTCAGAGGCTGTGTGCTCTGCTTTGCTCTTTCTCATTACTGTTATTTCGCCGAAATTCTCTTTCTGCTCTGCGTCATAATCCTGATTTCTGATCATGGACAGAAGTGACATGAACGACAAAGTCACATCGAATCTGTCCGGCTTCTCCGGCAGCAGCTCTGTGAAAGAGACCCTTCCGTTCCCTTCGCGCAGTTTTGCTTCCAGCTGCTCCGACATATACTCGATCCTGGCTTCTATCGTTTCCTTTCGCCTTCTGACCCTCTGATAGCGCTTGGATACTTCATCCACTTTCTTCTTGCGGGTCAGGAAGAGAATGAAAGCATTCACCATCTGATCCTCATTAGCATACAGGATCTCTTCAGGATTCTCGAGGTATTCGGACATGTCCTCTGCCGGTTTTTCATGGATGGCGAGGTTGTACTCTTCCCTCTCAGCCAGCATCTCCGCTATCTTCCTGGTCCTTACATATTCGAGTATCCTGCCCCTCAATTCATCTCGAGGGTCTTCCTCGAACATCACCTCACCGCTGTCCGTCATACGCGGCAGCAGCATGTGTGATTTCAGGCGGATCAGTACAGCCGCAAGAACTATGAACTCAGTATCGACCTCTATATTGAGATCGTCCATAGCCTTGAGGTATGCGATATACTGTTCTGTTATTTCCGCAACCTTGATGTCATAGATATCCATTCTCGCGTTCTCGAGAAGATATACCAGAAGATCAAACGGTCCTTCGAATTTATCGATCCTTACTTTATACACTTAGTGCTCCTGTTATCTGAATCATCCTCCGTCTCCCGATAATGAGGCTGAGGAATTGTATAGTTGTTCCCGGTCAGAAATATATTTCCTTGAGATAAAGTCCTTGAGGAGGAGCTGTGAATCCTGCTCTTCCTCTGCTGCGCGACTCGATTATCTCAGGTATCTCATCCGGTGATATACGTCCGTCTCCGACTTCTACAAGGGTCCCTGTGATGATCCTGACCATGTTATACAGAAAGCCGTCACCGGTTATTTCCATTATGATGCTGTCCCTGGTTTCACTGATCGTGAGATCAGATACTGTTCTGACGGTAGTTTCTCTCGGTGTACCGCCCGAAGTTTCAAAGCATTTGAAATCATGCGTCCCTACGATATGAGCTGCTGCCATCCTCATCGCGTCGATGTCCAGACCGTCAGCTCCGGGATATTGGAATGCCTGTTTGCGGCGGAAGATGTCTCCCGTCTTGTCTATCACATATCTGTAGGTCTTGCCTTTGCATGAATACCTGGCATGGAACTCTTCATCCATCACCTCTGCAGATAAGATGCGGATATCCCCCGGCGCGCCTGATCTTCCTTCTCCCCCGGCTCCGAATCTCCTGTTCATGACCTCGGGAAGCTTCTCCACCGGCATGTTCGAATTCCAGTCAAAGCTCGCACACTGCCCCAGCGCGTGGACTCCCGCGTCAGTACGGCTGGTCCCGTGGATCCTGACATCCTCGCCGGCGATGTATTTCAGGACATGCTCGATCTCTCCCTGCACAGTCCTCAGCCCCGGCTGGATCTGCCAGCCGGAGAAACCTGTCCCGTCATATTCAATTCTGATCAGTACATTCTTCCCCATATCACAAATAAGCTATGATCATGTCTTCCAAGTTCCACAAGAAGAGAAAATATATCGTTGCCGCGGCACATGCCGCAGGCATCATCGCATTGCTGTCCTTTATCGTCGTTTTTTTCAGAGCTATCAATACCGCAGACTGCAGCGCAAAGCACAGTGTAGTCAGTATGAATATGATAGGTGTTCCTCTGATACCTGTTATCAGCCCGATACATGTGAAGTACTTGATATCCGCTCCGCCTATCGAGCCGCTTCTGAAGAGCAGCATCCCCAGTCCGAGAACGGCCAGGGAAACAGCAAGCCCTATTCCGGCACCCGCAAGAGGTTCCCACCATTTCTCATGGTAATTGATGAAGGAAACAGACAATA
>SVCR01000270.1 GCA_015058265.1 Clostridiales bacterium | reverse complement strand
TATTGATTCGTGAAACTGTATAATGATCCTTTTTTACAGCTGCTGTTTTTATTGTGATCTGAGTTGTTACTGCTTCTGTTGCTGCTATTGTCATAATCCGAGTTATTACCGCTACTGTTGCTATTACTGTTATTGCTGCTGAAGTCGGCGACTCCGCCTCCGTCGATCAGGATATTATGACCGGATGACCGTATATGAGTACAGTCGCCCTGACCTACTGCAACGAATACCACCTCGTCATCCGCGAAGCTGTCATAAAGGCATGAGCCCAGTACCAATACCGGAAGCATCAGGAGCAATGCATGCTTTGCTATCCCGGAATAGTTTTTTCTGAGCAGCATTATCCTGACCCATTCCGAAGAAAGGCCAAACATCAGAAGATACATTGCTATGGTCGCTGCACCGCCTGAACCTGCAACATTAAGTGAGAATTCTCCGCCAAGTCCAAGGATCCTGTTTATTCCGATAACGGCAAAGGCTATCAGTTCTGCGGCCTTCACCCCCGCATTAGGGATATTGCCTGTTATAAGACCGGTCATCAGCACCATCATACACAGAGGAACGAGTACTGAAGAAAGCAGGATGATCGGTATGTTGATGAACATGGCAAGCGGATTGATCCTGCAGAATGTGTATGCCGTAACGGGCACCGTACCGGCCTGCACCGAGAGCATTGTTCCCAGAGTCTCTCCTGTGATCATACTGACCGGTTTTACCAGAAATGCTATGCCTCCCATAGCAAGAAAGGACATCTGGAAACCGGTGCTGAACAGCTGATATGGATTGTGAATGAGTATGAGGAGAGCGGCAAAGCTTACGGAAGTCAGAAGATCGGATGACCTTCTCAGGTGGACCGAGATCAGACTTACTGTCATTACTATGCAGGCTCTTACCGTAGCCGCGCTCCACAGGGTCATCTCTCCGTATAGAAGGATCACGGCTATTATCAATATTGAGACACCTGATGTTCTCTTCCTGCGCGTGAGAGCTTTCATAAGAGTGTACAGGAAGCCTATATGCAGGCCGCTTACAGCGAGTATGTGACCGGTGGAATTGGCATTGAACTCATCAAGAACGTCTTCATCTATCTCTGATTTGTCGCCGAAAATCACCCCTCGAATAAATCCTGAGTAATCTTCGTCAAAGGAGTTTATAAATTCCTCCCTGATGTCATACAGATGGCGCCTTATGGCAATTATGGGTCCGTGTCCTTCGTCCGTTACTTCGATCATCTCTGCCCTGAATCCGGCCGTCACACCTTTGCTTTTCATATACAGGCGGTAATCAAAGCATCCCGGATTGTCGGCCGGCTCGAGCTCAGTAAAAGAGCCCCTTGCTTCAATGGCAGCTCCCTTTGCGCTCCCGCAGCTGAGAAGCGGGTCATCAGGAATGTTCTTAAGTGAAACGATTACTTTATCGGGGCCCTTACCTTCTCTTTTGATCATCAGTCTCAGTCTGCCATTCTTTTCAGTCGAGGATATAACTTTGCCTTTTAGAAAGTGACGTCCATCTGCTTTTTTTTCTTCTGCATTATTGTTGGCTGCTTTTATGAGTTCACTTTCTTCAACTGCTTTTACTTTTGATCTGTTCAAAGTGGTAATTCCTATATGTTTAATCTCAGAAAACAAAAGAGTGCTGTTTTGAGATGCATGACCATCAATGTTCCGTGCATACTCCGTTCTGATGCTGAATTGTTGTTTATTCAGGGCATAATCAGTCTGAGCGCTGTAAATGCTGTATCTCATTGCGAAAAGGATCAGACCTGCCGCGAACGAAGCGGCGAGGCTTATCCGGAATTCAGTATCTTTTCTTATTCCGCAGCCTATGACTCCTTTTTCCGGCTCTGACCTTAAACTGCGTCCGGATCCATCCGCTGTACCGGTCGATCCTGATTCATCTGATACATCGGCCAGCAGTATAAAAACAAATACAGACAAGGCAAAAAGGACGGCTTCTGCCGCCCTTGATCTTTCGAAAATGAAAAAGCCGGCTGTGATACCGGCTGCAAACATCAGTGTGTACAGTGACAGCTTTCTTCTTTGCATGACAGGTACCTCCTGCCTTTATCATATGCTGTCACCGATCTGAAAACAGTACAGTTTTCAGGGTGTGTTTTTTGTCGTAAAAAGTGCAAAATCAGTACTATCAGTATCTAGAGACCTTTTATTGCTCTGATTTCGGCAGTCCTGTCCTCTGCCCTGAACACTGCCGACCCGGCAACGATAATATCCGTTCCCGCCGCTCTGACAAGATGCGCGTTTGAAGAGCCTATTCCCCCGTCAACATTGATCTCGTATGAATAGCCATGTTCCTCACGTTTCTTATTGTAATAAGCGATCTTTTCGAGGCTGCTTTCCATAAACTTCTGGCCGCCGAATCCGGGTTCTACCGACATAACGAGTATCTGATCGATGGATCCAAGGAAGTCATCAAGCACCTCGGGCGCAGTACCCGGCTTGATGGAGACGCCCGCTTTTACACCTGTTGACCTGATGTGGCCGAGAGTATAGGAAAGGTCATCGCAGGCCTCATAATGGACCGTTATAAAAGCTGTTTTGTCAGTGACGAATTTCTCTATGTATCTGTCAGGCTCCACTATCATAAGATGGACATCGTAAGGAGCTGTCTCGATCTTGTCCATGCTCTTCATGACGTCAGGGCCGAAGCTGATGTTGGGTACAAAAACACCGTCCATAATATCTACATGGACATAATCTATAGCCCTTTCGCATACATCCTTTACATCTTCGCCCAGTCTCAGAAAGTCTGCAGCAAGTATAGAAGGAGATATCTTAGCTACTTTTGCCATTTTTTCACCTCATCAGTCATTATAAGATATGAGTTGTATCGCGACCCGGCGATCCGCCCGTCTTCGAGAGCTTCCTTGACAGCGCACTCGGGCTCATTTATATGCATGCAGTCCGAATACCGGCACAGACCGTTAAGCTCTCTGAATTCCGGAAAGAGCTCTCTTACTTTTAATGTATCCACTCCGGGCATGTCAAGGGATGTGAATCCCGGAGTATCGTATACCATCGTGCCATCCGAAAGCGGGAAGATCTCGACATGTCTGGTGGTGTGTCTGCCGCGACCTGTTTTTTTGCTTATATGACCGGTCTCA